>NZ_JBRKNV010000005.1:0-130216 GCF_053010305.1 Streptococcus sp. Z554 | reverse complement strand
CCCTTGACCAACGGACCTTGAGCTTTTCAACTCTTTCTATTATATACACTTTTTTTATCTTGTCAACTAGTTTGACTCTTTTTTCTGAAATTTTATTACTAATTTTCATAGATTTGTTTTTATATAGTAGAAAAGAGAGGATAAAACTTATCCTCTCTTGTATCTTTTCTGCTGAAATTTTAATTTTCTTCAGCCATTTTTGATTTGACTTCATCATATGATAGAGCACGGGATTCCTCTTCTGCCGATTCCGGCATCTTACCTGTTTCGTAAAGAGATTTGATTTGTGTACTATCTAATGTTTCGTATTTCAACAAGGCTTCTGCAATCAATTTATGCGTTTCGCGGTTTGATTGAATGATTTCAGCCGCTTTATTACGTGCTTCATTTAGTAATAAACGAACTTCTTCATCAATTTCATAAGCAGTACGCTCTGAAATTGTTTTTTGTGGTGTTTGAGCACCAAACATTGCATGATTACCTTCATATTGAACTGGACCAAGTTTTTCACTCATTCCATACTCAGTTACCATAGCACGCGCCATCTGTGTAGCTTGCTCAAAGTCGTTTGATGCACCTGTTGTTTGGACATTAAAGATGATTTCTTCAGCAACACGTCCACCCATCAAACCAGCTAATTGTTCTTTCATGTCTTCTTTAGATAGTAACATTTGATCTTCTTTTGGAAGAGCAATCATGTAACCACCAGCACGACCACGAGGAACAATTGTTACCTTATGAACTACACGTGCGTTGGACAAGACCAAACCAACAATTGTGTGTCCTGCCTCATGATAAGCAACCATTTCACGTTCTTTTTGAGAAACAGTTTTATCTTTCTTAGAAGGTCCTGCAATAACGCGATCTTCTGCCTCATCAATATCAGAAGCATCAATGACTGACTTATTACGACGAGCTGCAACTAAAGCTGCCTCGTTCAATACATTTTCCAAATCAGCACCAACAAATCCCGGTGTTTGTTGGGCAACTAACTTCAAGTCTACATCTTCTGCTAAAGGTTTATTTCTAGCATGGACTTTGAGAATTGCTTCACGTCCTTTAACGTCTGGACGACCAACCAATACTTTTCTATCAAAACGACCTGGACGAAGAAGTGCTGGATCTAATACGTCAGAACGGTTTGTTGCCGCAATAACAATAATTCCTTCATTTCCTTCAAAACCATCCATCTCGATCAGCAATTGGTTCAAGGTTTGTTCACGTTCATCATTACCCCCACCAAGACCGACACCACGTTGTCGACCGACAGCATCGATTTCATCGATAAAGATAATGGCTGGTGCTGCTTTTTTAGCATCCTCAAATAGAGAACGGACACGGCTTGCACCGACACCGACGAACATTTCTACAAAGTCAGAACCTGAAATACTAAAGAATGGTACGCCAGCTTCTCCTGCAACTGCTTTAGCAAGTAATGTTTTACCAGTTCCTGGAGGTCCCTCTAAGAGAACACCAGCTGGGATACGAGCACCTAATTTTGTAAAGCGTTTTGGATCTTTCAAGAATTCAACAACTTCAACGAGTTCTTGTTTTTCTTCCTCAGCTCCTGCTACATCTGAAAAGCGTACTTTGATATCTTCTTTATTAGCAGCCTTAGCTTTACTTCGTCCAAAACTCATTGGATTACGTCCGCTATTTCCCCCCATATTTCCCATCATAGAAAATAGGAAGAAGAATAAAATCGCAAATGGTACTACTGAAACTAGTATGTTAATCCACATACCACTTGAGCTCTCATGCTTAACTTCAACTTGTGTTTGGTGTTCACCTGCCAGTTTCTGCAAATCCGCTACAGTAGTATCCGATGGAAGAATAATACTTGTAAATTTCTCTACTTTTGTTGCAGAAGGTGTGAAAAACTGAATACCTGTTTCCGGCTTCTCTGTTTTAGCAGTTTTATAAACACCAGACACTTCAATAACACTACCACTTGGCTGATAGGTTATTTCTTTTACATTGTCATTAGTGATTTCCTGCACCAATTCTGAGTATTTAATTTGTTGACTATGACCAGCAGCTCTTCCAGCAAAAAAGTACTGAAATCCCGTTACTAACAAGAAAATCATCAACAAATAAAGAAATGGATTTTTTATAAAACCATTATTTTGTTTTTGCATTCAACAACTTACCCTTCTATTTTGAGTAAACTTCCTTTTTCAATACACCTACATAAGGAAGGTTACGATAGTTTTCATTATAGTCTAAACCATAGCCTACAACGAATTCATTTGGAATTGTAAAACATGTATAATCTGCTTCGATTTCTACTGTACGTCCTTCTGGTTTATCCAGCATAGTAACAATCTTAACAGATGCTGCTTCTCTAGCAGTAAACATATCTCTCAAACTTTTTAAAGTCTGACCAGTATCAATAATATCTTCTACAAAGACAATGTGTCTACCTTTAACATCTTGAGTTACATCTTGTTTGATATTAATGACTCCACTACTTACAGTTCCACCATGATAACTAGAAACCATCATAAAATCCATTTCAAGATGAGTGTCGATATATTTGACTAATTCTGCCATAAAAGGAATAGAACCTTTTAAAATTCCAACTAAAATCGGATTTTTTCCTTCGTAATCTTTCGTCAGTTGAGCACCTAACTTTTTAGCTGCTTCTGTAATTTCATCTTGTGAAATCATAATTTTCTTGATGTCTTGTTCTAACATGATTTTACCTATCTATTTTTTCTATATAAAGTACAGTGTTCATTATATCATTTTTCATTTTTATACTCAAATCACTGATTTCAATTCCTAAAATTGAACAAATTTCACCAAATTGCTCAACAATAATCGCATTTTTTCGTTTTTCTGTAGGAATTTTTAAATCAATAAAAAGTCGTCTTACTTTTTTTCGATGACCATTTTTTATCAAATAATCACCTGGTTGTCTATGTCGCAAAATCAATGATGTTTCACGGGAAACATTTATTTGCTGCACATCTTTTCCTCTTAGTGGAATTCCAAATGAAAAGAGATAACCATCATAATAAACTTGATTTTGATAGTTTAACACACACTCACTACTTTTTTCATCAGACTTTGGTCTGATTTTACAAATTCTAAAGTACTGATATTCTTTTATAAGTTCATAACCATTTTTTACACTATGACGATATTGACTCTTAGTTTTTAAAATATGGTGAATTTCTTGAAATTGTTCTCTTGTTACATTTAAATCTGCAAAACGACTAAGGTACTTTTGTAGTAAAACTCGTTGTGTTGCTTCAGAAAAAGATAAAAACTGAGTTAAATCTTCCACATTGACTGTTTGAGATAATTCATTCAGAGCACTCTTATAATCAGAAACCTCTTTTCTAAACTCTAAAAATGCTTTTTTTACCTGAGTATTTTCTTTTTCTAACTGGGGTAGATAAAGGTTACGAATACGATTGCGAAAATAGTGATTTTCCTGATTTGTAACATCTTCAAAATGCTCAATTTTAGGAAAATCTTTCTTATAAAAATATAGTAAAGGACGAATCAATTCTCCTTTATCAAACTCTTGTCTTTCTTTAATAGCTGATAAATGTTGCAATCGAACCCCTCTTATCAAGCGCATAAAAATCGTCTCAACCTGATCATCTGCATGATGAGCTGTTACAAGAGCTGTAGATGAAGTTTTCTTCATCACTTCTCTAAAAAAATCATAGCGAAATTGACGAGCATTTACTTCTGAAAAATCCCCAGTAAAACAAGCTACATAAATTGGAATCCCAGCTTGTTCCGCTAGTTTTCTTAATTCTTTTTCTTCATTATCTGACTCTGGTCTTTGTTTATGATTGACATGAGCTAAAAATAATTCAATCCCAAGTTCTTTTTGATAGGTTGAAAGAAGATGAAAGAGAAACATCGAATCCAATCCACCAGACAAGGCTAATACAACTCTTGAATGATTTTTAAAATAACCTTTCTCTAGGAGATGATTTAAAAAATCGCGGTCTCTCATTTTAGGACCTCGTAGACATCCTTAGCAATTTTAGAAATAGTATCGTAATCAGAATTTTTGGTAAAGATTGAAATAATGAAAGGAGAATCTGTGTAGACTATTCCCACATCGTGTTTAAATTCATCTGCATCCCCAATTTTATGGGCTACCTTAGCAGAAATATTCTTAGCAATCCGCTGATTATCAAAAGATGTTTGTGAAAGAGATTCTAAAACAAAACCATTTTGATTGTAAATAGATTCCATAACTTGACCAGCCATTTTAGCTGAAGCCATCTTGTCTGTCACATCCCACTCTTCACCTGCGATTGTAGCCATTTCTTTTTTAAAGGCTTCATCAGATTTATTCGCAACATAATAACCAAGAATATTATGAGCTACATTGTCAGATTCTTTCGCTGTTTTTGTTATTAAATCTTTGATAGTATACTCTTTATTGTCCGCTATTTTAGGGAGACTTCCACTTCCTTCAGGCTTATAAGAACCAGGAAAATCGTTAACTTCAGAAACATACTTTAGTTTCGTATCCAGTTGGTAATCACCTTGATTGATTTTTTCCTGAACATAATACAGATAAGGCAATTTCATAACACTAGCAGCGTACATTTTTTGTTCTTCATTAATGCCAGCTTCCTTACCTGTACTCAATTGTTTAACATAAATAGAAAACTGTTCATTTTGATAATTTGCAGAAAGTAGTTCTTGTACTTTCTGGATACGATTATCATCGGTCGAAATATAATCAGTGGAAATCCAACCTTTTTGCTTGATATGCAAGAATTCACGACCTTCAGCAAAGATAGACATATCTGCTTCAACCACTTGATATGGTGCTAAATCAGACCTTAGTTCTTGTTGATCATAAGGACTATTATAGACGACAAATTCAGGTTCTAACCAGACTCGTTTTGAGAAATTATTGACGATGGAACCATCGTATAAAAGTCGTTTATCAGCCATCACAAATTGATTATTAGACAATTTAAAGACAGGCTGTCCTTGTTTATTTAATCGCCATTCTGTAACAGTTAATGTTGTTTCTGCATTTACTTTACCTGATTCATTAATCAGGTCTTCTGTAGAATAAACAGGTGTCTCACCATAAAATTTTGGAGATTCTATAGTATCTTGATAATAAAAATGATACGGAGCGTGAGTTAAGGAATAAACTTCTTGTTTTGGAATAATAACTTGATTCTCAGTGCTTACTACTTGTACACTTTTTAGGAAAATAGGAAGTAGTAATATCACTAAAAATTTACGCATTCTTTTTCCCCTCTTCTTCTTGCAGTCGTAATAGATGATTCTTTTGAGCTAACTCATCTAATTTTTCATCTGATTGACTTAAAAATTGTTCAACAATATCTAATAAATTTTCCATTTAACATTACCTAGGAAGCAAGTCCGGAATTGTATAAACTTCCTCCCATGTTTTTGAATAATAATATTTTGCACGGGAATATTTAGCAGCATAGGATTCGTCTTTTAACTTCGTTGCTAAACTAGCTTCTTTATCCTTTTCATCGCTCAATTCCTGATATTGTTTGTTCAAATCAGCTAGTTGCTGGCGACGTGTTAGTAATTGTTGATAACTTTGCGCTAAATTATAAGTTGGCAAGATAAATAACAACATAATCAAAATCAAAACCCAACCCATAAAACGATTCCGTTTTTGACGTTCTTCCATCATGTACTTACGACGTTGGTATTCATTTTGAATAAAAGAGTTATTCATTTGGACTATTTTTTTATACATCGTCTTCTACCCTTGTTTCACTGATAATTTCATACATTCCAGCTGCATCTTCTTTTTTTGTGCTATCTTTCATTTCTAGCACTTTCACAAGCAACAACTTATTTCCAAAGCGAATTTCAACATGATCGTTAACTTTTAAATCTGTTGAACTCTTAGCAAGGATTCCATTTACCTTAATTCGCCCTTTATCTGCAACTTCTTTAGCCACTGTACGGCGTTTAATAATTCGTGATACTTTTAAATATTTATCTAATCTCATCTTATAATACCTCAAATTATTATTGTACCATTTTTATCCCTTTTATAGAAGAAAAAAGGTAACTCCTAATGTGACTCTTTTGATTCTTTTATGTTTGCTAATGTTTCTCCAAAGGTTAAGAGTCCTTCTAAAATCTCATAATCTTTTTTATTTCGAATATCAAATACAACTTCTATCAAACCTTGATTCTCAGAAATATTAGCCTTCAAACTTGTCTGTGAGAGGGCTTGGAAATAATCTTGAGTTAAGAATAGTTGTTGCGATATTTTTTCAAATTGAATAACAAGCTTATTATTTCTTCTTTCAACACGATTGACAAAGACTTTATCAAGATAAGCTTTAGCTAATCCAATTTCTAGGAGGTAGGCAACTACATCTGGATACTCTCCAAATCGGTCAATCAACTCATCTTGTAATTCTTCGTAGTTGACACGGTTGTCAATTTGACGAATTCTCTTGTAAATTTCAATTTTATGCCGTTCATCTGAAATGTACTCATCTGGAAGATAGGCATCAATTTGTAGAAGTAACTCAGCATTTCCTTTTTCACGTTTCTTGTCAGTTCCATTTTTCTTAGCAATGGCTTCTTCGAGTAACTGAGAGTACAATTCAAAACCAACTGAATCAATAAAACCGGACTGCGAACTTCCTAAAAGATTACCAGCTCCACGAATGGATAAATCACGCATGGCGATTTTGAAACCAGAACCCAATTCAGTGAAACCTTTGATAGCTTCCAATCTTTTCTCAGAAACTTCTGTCAAAGATTTGTCAGGTCGATACATAAGATAGGCATAAGCGATTCGATTACTTCGACCAACTCGACCTCTAAGTTGATACAGGGTTGACAATCCCATGTGGTCTGCATTTTCTATAAACAAGGTATTGGCATTTGGAATGTCTACTCCTGTTTCAATGATTGTTGTTGTTACTAAAATATCATATTCACCTTCAATAAAGTCAAGTAGTGTATTCTCCAAACGAATTTCACTCATTTGACCATGAACAAAACCAATAGAAGCTTCTGGAATCAGTTTTTGTAACTCTGAAACCTTCTTTTCAATCGTGTCAACTTTATTGTAAAGATAGTAAACCTGACCACCACGATCAATTTCTCTCAATACAGCATCTCGAATGACACGATCATTCTGTTCAAGGACATAGGTTTGTACAGGGTATCGATTTGTTGGAGGGGTTTCGATGACAGATAAATCTCGGATACCTAGCATCGACATATGAAGAGTTCGAGGAATCGGTGTAGCTGTCAAAGTTAAGACATCAACTTTCTTTTTTAATTCCTTCAAAGCTTCCTTATGTTTAACTCCGAATCGTTGTTCTTCATCAATGATGATTAATCCTAAATCTGCAAATTCAACATCTTTAGACAAAACTCGATGGGTTCCTATCAGGATATCAACTTGGCCTTTTTTCAATTTTTCAAGTGTTTCAGTCTGCTCTTTTTTACTTCTAAAACGACTCAAAACATCTACATTGACAGCAAACTGCTCAAATCTTTCCTTGAAATTACTATAATGTTGCTGAGCCAAAACTGTAGTAGGTACTAAAACAACAACCTGTTTATGATTGTTGACAGCCTTAAAAGCAGCTCTCATAGCAACTTCTGTTTTACCAAAACCAACATCTCCAACCAAAAGTCTATCCATTGGTTGAGAAGCCTGCATATCTTTCTTAATTTCTTCGATACTTCGAAGTTGATCTTCAGTTTCAACATAAGGGAAAGCCTCATCAAAAGCAACTTGATCTTCATCATCTTTTGAAAATGCAAAACCTTCAAGTTGACTTCTCTCAGCATATAACTTAATCAAGTCATCTGCAATATCTTCAACTTGATTTTTAACTTTTTGCTTAGCTTTTTTAAAACGTCCATCGTTTAATTTGTTTAACTTTGGAGCCTTACCGTCACTTGAAACATACTTAGATAAGGTTTGGATTTGTTCTACAGGGATAGAAATTCGATCTCCATTTTGATATTGGACACTTACATAGTCTCTATGAATTCCTTTTATTTCAATCGTTTCAATTCCTAAATATTGACCAATACCATGGATTTGGTGAACAACATAGTCTCCTTTTTGGAGTTCATTGTAATCCTTTAATCTTTCAGCATTGCTAATATTTTGTCTTCTATATTTGCGTTTAATCTTCTTTTTGAAAATTTCATATTCAGTTATGAATATTAGATTCTCATCCACAAAATGAAAACCATGACGAAGATTTCCTTCAACAAGATTGACAGATCCTTTACAGATTTCACTTTCATTATTATTGTAAACTTTAATGCTATATTCATCTAAAATCGATGATAGTTTTTTTAATTCTGTTTGGCTGCTTGATTGAAGAACAATCGTATACTTTAATTTTTTATAACGTTCAATTTCTTCTTTCAGAAAAGAAAACTGATTGAAGAATTCTTGCATGGGATATTGATTAAATTGATAAAGATGATCAAATTTTAGATTTCCAAGACCTTTTTGAAAATTCGAAAAGAAACTTGCTGGTACATATTTTTTTAATTGACTTTCTACATCAGCAAAATATTGTAAATTTGACACAGCTTTACTATTATGTAAATCTTCTGTCAAGTAACTAGATGTTTCCTTATCAAAAACATCATATTGATTGGTAATTTTTTGAAAATCATCAAAGACAATGGGAACTTGATTCAAATAGTCTATCAATGTCCACTGTTTTTTATAAAAAATTGACAAAAACTTGCGAATATCTGCATGAAGAACTTGCTCTTTCGTACAACTAAAAACTTCTTCTAAGTAAGACTTTAAAGTTGGAGAAATAGCTTTATCAATCTCATGTTCTAAGAATTTTTGACCACGATAATAATCTTCAGCAGTCAGCAAAATATCACTAGCTGGATAGATTGAGGCTTGAGTTTGACTATCTTTTGATAATTGAGTTTCAGCATCGAATTCTCTAATCCCATCAATCTCATCACCAAAAAATTCTATTCGGTAAGGAGATATTTGAGAGGTTTCAAAGATATCCAGAATATCTCCACGAAGGCTAAATTCACCCTGACTTTGAACTTGTGTAACTTTCTTATAACCAAGGGAAATCAAGTGATTTTTTAGTTCACTTTGTTGGCATTCTTGGCCAATTTCAAGCTTTAAAATACTATTATCAAAAACTTGAGGATTTGGTAAGAATACACGACTAGCTGCGACGTTACAAACTAAAATTCCTTTTTGAGACCTATCTCTTAGAAAACGCAAAGCTTCAACTCTGGAAAATATCTTTTCTTGAGAAGATACCAAAAATTCTACCATAGGTGAATCATCTACTAAGAATGGATAAACTAAATTAGAACCCAAGATGGAAATTAAATCATTGACCAGACGTTCAGCTTCTCCATAAGTCGAAGTCATTACTAAAATTTTGTCCTGATTTTTTGCACTACTTGCAATAGCTAAAGATTTTGCTGAACCAGAAAGACCTAGTAGTAATTGTCTTTGTTTGAGAGATAAATGCTCATTCCATGATTGAATCTGCTTATTCTCTAAAAAGAAATCGATTAATGACATTTCCTTACCCATTATATTTCTGCATTGTTTTTTCAAAGTTATTCTCTTGTAAATAGTAATTTACAGCATCGTCAACCTTGTCAATTGACTGTAAAATACCAATATAATCTTCTTGATCAAACTTACTCAAAACATGATGAACCACTGACATTCCTTTTTTAGGTCTACCGATACCAATCTTTACACGATTGAAAACCTGTGTACCAATATGTTGAATAATTGACTTGATACCATTATGGCCACCAGCTGAGCCTTTAGCTCGAAGACGAATTTTTCCAACTTCCATGTCAAGATCATCGTAAATAATGAGTAAATCTTCAATATCTAAACCATAGTAGGTTAATAAAGCATGAACTGCTTTTCCACTTTCATTCATAAAAGTAGTCGGTTTCACCAAATAAATTTTTTCACCATTAAGGAAAAATGAAGCTAACTCAGCTTGGAATATCTTATCGTGTGTAAAGGTGACATTCTGTTTTTTTGCTAGTTGATCAATCAGCATAAAGCCAACATTATGTTTGGTTTCAAAATATTTATCCCCTGGATTTCCCAATCCCACAAGTAGTTTTGTCATTTATTTTTCCTTTCAAAAGCCAAAAGGGTTGGAATTTTTTTCCAACCTAATTGATACTATTTAAAATGTTCATTAAACGTTAAAGCGGAATTCCATGATGTCGCCATCTTGAACGACATAGTCTTTCCCTTCTTCACGCAAGCGTCCAGCTTCTTTTACAGCCTTTTCAGATCCATATTTAATCAAATCATCATAAGACATAGTTACTGCACGAATAAATCCTTTTTCGAAGTCAGAATGGATAATACCAGCTGCTTGAGGAGCTTTCATACCACGTTTGAAGGTCCAAGCACGGACTTCTTTTTCACCAGCTGTGAAGTAAGTTCCGAGTCCTAGTAGATGGTAAGCAGCTCGAGTCAACTTATCCACACCTGATTCTGTCAAACCAATGGCTTCAAGAAACTCTTTTTTATCTTCATCGTCTAACTCAGAAATTTCTTCTTCAGCACGCGCAGAAATGACCACTACCTCTGCATTTTCTGTTGCTGCAAATTCACGAATTTGCTTCACATATTCGATAGATTCTGGGTCTCCAACCACATCCTCATCCACATTTGCTACATAAAGAACTGGTTTAGTGGTCAAGAGGAAGAGTCCTTTAACTACTTTTTGTTCTTCATCTGTGAATTCAATGGTACGAGCTGATTTTCCATCTTCAAGAACTGGTTTAATCTTTTGAAGAACATTAAATTCTGCAACTGATTCCTTATCTTTTTGCGTACGTGCCATCTTTTCCACACGCGCATAGCGTTTATTAACAGATTCTAAGTCCGCAAGAATCAACTCTAGGTTAATGGTATCAATATCTGCTAGTGGATCCACAAAAGCATCTTCACGCCCTTGCTCACGCATAACATTTTCATCATCAAAAGCACGAACCACGTGAACAATTGCATCAACTTCACGGATATTGGCCAAGAATTTATTTCCAAGTCCCTCTCCTTTTGATGCACCTTTTACAATCCCTGCAATATCAGTAAATTCAAAGGTTGTAGGGACTGTCTTCTTAGGAGTAATCATTTCCGTCAATTTTTGGAGGCGTTCATCTGGAACTTCTACCATCCCAACGTTTGGATCAATAGTTGCAAATGGATAGTTTGCAGCCTCTGCTCCTGCTTTTGTAATTGCATTAAATAGGGTTGATTTACCGACGTTTGGCAAACCCACGATACCTGCTGTTAAAGCCATAGTTTCTCATTCTCCGTTCACATTTCAATCTTCAATATTATAACACAAAAAGGGAAAACTTGCTAACCCTCTAACTTCTTGCCTTTAGTCGATGATTTTACTCATTTTTCTTTCAAAATCATAACGACTCATCATGACAAGGTGGTCACAATTACTGCATTTTATTTTGATATCTGCACCTAAACGTGTGATTTCCCAACGATTGGCTTTTTTACCTGTAGACTTGATTGTACAAGCGTGTGGTTTTTTCATTTCAACAAAATTTCCAACTTGATACATACTACTCTCCTTTTCATATTTCTGATTATATCATAAAAGAGGTGAGCTAGGCTCAACCTCTTTAACTTAATTTGTACGAACTGGTGTAATCAGCTGCATGAAATCTTCATCTGTATCAGCTGGTACCAAGGTAAATGGACGAACTGCTGAAATGAAGCTGATTGTTACCTTTTCACTATTCAAGGCTTTTAGCGCTTCAATCAAGTAAGTTGGGTTAAAACTAATCGTCAAATCTTCACCAGATACACTTTCTGTATCGATTTCTTCATCTACTTTACCAACTTCTGGAGAATTTACATGTGCTTTAACGACTCCTTGTTTGATTTCTAATTTTACAGTTCCATTTTGAGTGGCACTTGATAAAAGACGAGCCCGTTCCATAGATTGACGTAAATTAACAACATCAAAAGTTACTGTCGTATTAAAGTCGGTTGGAATTAAGCGATCTGTATCAGGATAATTACCTTCTAAGAGGCGTGTATAGAAGCTAATATTTTCGCTTCTAAAGAGAATTTGATTATTTGCAAAGAAAATCTCTACTGTTTCAATATCGTCCGTAAAAACAGCTGAAAATTCGCGTAGAGAGCGACTTGGGATGACAACATCAAAATTATCACTATTTTTCTCAAGAGTTAATTTTTTCTGGCTGAGACGATGTGAGTCTGTTGCAACTGTTTTTAATTCTTGATGATTACTCAAAACAAAGTGAACACCAGTCAAAATAGGACGACTTTCTTGTACACTAGCTGCAAAGGCCGTTTCGTTGATAATCTTCTTAAGAAGTTTTGTTTCAAGGACTAAAGGATTACTTGCAGCGATTTCCTGGATACGTGGATATTGTTCACTGTCTTTACCTTTAAGAGTAATCTCAGACTTTCCACTTGTTAGTACAATTTGATGTTGCTCAATCTCTTTGAAATCAAGAGTCACATCTGGGAGACTTGATACAACATTGATAAAGAATGAAGCTTCTAGAAGGATAGAACCTAAAGAGTTAATCAAAAGACCTGCATTTTCATCTTTTTGAGAAATGAAGTTTTCAATTGAAATTTGCCCATTAGATCCAATTAAGGTAATTCCTTCGTTTGTCACATCGATTTTGATTGTTGATAAAACAGGAATAGCATTTTTAGAACTAATAGCACGTTTTGTAATATTTAATGATTGCAGGAATAGATTTTTGTTAATTGAAAAATGAATCATGGAATCTCCTTTATTTATTTTTATTATTAGAAGGTTAATAGTAATAGTAGGATGTGTGAAATTTGTGGAAAACCTAGTTTAGTTTAGAAAATTCAAGAAGTTACACTTGTTTAAAAAATGTGTATAAATTAGTAAAAATGTAAACACTTATCCACAAACTATTTGATTTTCTTTTTAATAGTTTCGATTTCTATACGTAATTTATCATCCGTTTCAATCATAGATTTGATTTTTGCATGAGCATGAATGACGGTTGTATGATCTTTACCACCAAATTCTTTTCCGATTTTTGGAAGGCTGTTATCTGTCAGCTCTCTAGCTAGATACATAGCAACTTGACGAGCTAGAACAATATTCTGAACACGTCTAGTTCCCTTCATCTCCTTAACACTAACACCATAAAAGTTTCCGACTTCCTCTTGGATTTTTTCAATCGGAATGACGATCATGGTGCTGCCACTTTGTTTTCGAGCACGGATAGCTTCAGATGCAATATCAACAGTTATAGTGTTGATTTGTTTAACTTTAGCCATGAGACTAATATCTTTAAGGGCACCTTCTAATTCACGCACATTTGAATCAAACTGGCCAGCCAAATATTCGATTGTGTCAGGTTGGAAATGATAATCAAGATCTTCTGTTTTACTGTTTAAGATAGCAATACGAGTTTCAAAATCTGGAGGAGTAATATCTGTTGTTAATCCCCATGAGAAGCGCGTGACAAGACGCTCAGGTAAATTTTCTAGTTGTTCTGGTCTGCGGTCACTCGTTAAAACAATCTGTTTATTATTACTGTGAAGTTTGTTAAATGTATTAAAAAATTCATCCTGAGTTTGTACTTTATTCCCACTAAGAGATTGAATATCATCAATAAGAAGGAGATCTAGACTTCGATAGGTTTTTTTAAAATTATCCATATCATTGAGCCTTAGATGATCTAAAAAATCATTAATAAAGCTTTCAGCAGGAATGTATTTAACACGCGCATTAGGATTTTTTTTGAGAATTTCATTCCCTAGAGCATTAAGTAAGTGAGTTTTTCCTAAACCGGGTCCTCCATATATAAACAGAGGATTATAAGTTAGTCCAGGATCTTCTGAGACGGCTAAAGCAGCAGACTTGGCCCAAATATTTCCGTCACCTTGAATGAAATTATCAAAAGTATAGATATCTCTTAATCCTGTTTCTGAATAAGGAATAGATTTTTCAGTTTGTTCCTGATGATGATTACTTTCAACATTACTTACTATATCGGAGGTATTAGAATCTTCCTTAGTCAATACATATTTGGCTTTTATTTCCGTGTCGTAGACTTGGAAACCGACAGCTACAATTATGTCATTAAGTTTTGTACTCCAAACCATTTCCATTTCAGATCTTGGTAAAAATATAGTAGCTACATTTCCTTCGACCTTTATTAATTCAGCAGGTGTCACGTAGAAATCAAACATTGATCGTGTTAATCTTTCTTTAGCTAATTCTAAAATCTGATTCCAAAATTGTTTTTCTTTCAACAATAAACTCCTCCTTTTCTAAATGGTATAATCTTAAACACTATTTTATCATATAGCAAGCATTTTTTCCACAACTTGTGAAAAACAATCCACAATGTTTAAAAGATTTATCCACAACTTGTGGATAAGAGGTTTAGATTTTGATTTTACTGATTTATCCTCTACGAATCCAGTGGATAAGTCTGTGATTTGAGAAAAATAAAATAACAGCCTTATTTCAGGCTGTTAATAAAACGTTGGTACTCTTCTTGGTTATGAAAAGAAATGGTTATTTTCCCAGCTTCCTTTTTTTGGAGGATAATCTGAACATCCAAGCCCAGCAATTTTTTCAAATTTTCTTCTTCTTCTTTGATAAAGTGATCTTTTTCTTTGCTTTTCTTCTTATTTTTTTCTTCTTTAAGGAGATGTTCCACCTGTCGAACTGATAAATCCTCTGTCTGAATGCGATAGAGTAATTTTTTTTGTTCGTCAGTAGATAGTTGAATAAGGAGTCTAGCATGTGCTTGAGACAATTTTCCAGTTTCTACTTCTGTTAAAATAAAATCAGGGAGCGTTAGCAAGCGAACAAGATTGGTAATATACGGACGAGATTTCCCCATTTTTTCAGCAATTTCGGCATGGGTAAACCCTTTGTCAATTAACGATTGGTATGCTTTAGCTTCATCAATGGGATTTAAATCTTCTCTTTGTAAATTTTCAATAATGGAATGTATCATCATATCCTGATCAGAAAGATTTTTGACAATTACAGGAACCTCTGAGAGTCCAGCTACAAGAGATGCACGATAGCGTCTTTCTCCAGCCAATATTTCATAACCAATGACTGGAGATTGACGGACAATTATCGGTTGTATCAATCCATTTTCCTTTATAGACTGAGCAAGTTCCTGAATTTTCTCCTCTGAAAATTCTTTACGAGGTTGATAAGGATTTTTTTGAATCTCACTTAGTTGAATAATTTTAAATTCTTCCATGACTCTACCTTATCATATCTTTAGTGTTCTGTAAAGACAGTTTACAGATATGTAAACTATTATTCTAAGTCGCTAGTACTCTTGTCTAGTTTAATGGTAGTTGTCTCTTCTTTCCCATTACGGTAATAAGTCACAGTCATACTATCTCCAATAGAATGGCTATAGAGAGCACTTTGTAATTCAGTAGTTGATGAAATAGCTTTATCATCTACTTTTGTGATGACATCAAATCTTTGTAGATGGCCATTTGCAGGCATGTTGGTTTGAACAGAACGAACAACTACACCAGAGGTAACATTTGCTGGGATATTCAATCTTTGCAAATCACTAGCATTAAGATTTGAAAGATTCACCATTTGAATTCCTAGAGCGGGTCTAGTTACTTTTCCACTCTTTTCTAATTGATCAATAATATGGATAGCATCGTTTGAAGGAATGGCAAAACCTAGCCCTTCCACTGATGTTCCACCATTAGTAGCAATCTTACTTGATGTAATCCCGATTACTTGACCTTGGATGTTGATTAAAGGACCACCTGAGTTACCAGGGTTAATTGCTGTATCAGTTTGGATAGCTTTGGTTGAGATTGCTTGGCCATCTTCAGATTTTAAAGAAACATTTCGATTAAGACTAGAAACAATCCCTTGAGTAACAGTGTTGGCGTATTCAGAACCAAGAGGACTTCCTATTGCAATAGCTGTTTCACCAACAGTTAATTGACTAGAGTCACCAAATTCAGCCACGGTTGTTACCTTTTCAGAAGAGATTTTTACAACAGCAATATCAGAAAAGGTGTCAGATCCGACAATCTCACCTGGAACCTTGGTACCATCTGCTAAGCGGATATCAACTTTTGAAGCACCGTTGATAACGTGAGTATTGGTAACTAGATAGGCGAACTCACCTTCTTTTTTATAAATAACACCGGAACCTTCACTAGATACTTGTTCAGTATTTGTATCCGTATCAGATTCACCAGAACCAAACAAACTATTTTGAGAGTTTGCTGAATAAGTTATAACTGATACAACGGCATCTTTTACTTTTTCGACTGCCTTTGTAGTGGAATTCTCATTTTTTACAGAAGTTTGGGTAATAGTTTGGTTATTTTGTACTTCAGTATCCGGTTTTTGATTTAGCTTAAGAATGGTTAAGCTACCCAATAAACCACTGGAAAAACTAATGAGAATAATTAGCAATAGTTGTCCTATTTTTTTTGAAAAGTTTTTCATAGATTCCTCCATATTTCATATTTTACTCATTGTTCAAAGTATAAAACTATTAACTTAATCCTAGCTTAAAAAAGTTTAAGTTTTTAACAATCTGTGGATAACTGATTAAAACTTGTGAATTTATTGTGTTTTTTACCTTTTTCATTTGTGAATAAGATGTGAATAGAATGCGATTATGATAAAATAGAAGCATGAAAATAAAAATTGTAACAGTTGGAAAACTAAAAGAAAAGTATCTCAAAGATGGAATTGCAGAATATTCTAAAAGAATATCACGATTTGCTCCCGTAGAAATGATTGAATTAGCTGATGAAAAGACACCCGATCGTGCTAGTGATTCTGAAAATGAAAAAATCTTGGATTTAGAGGGAAATAGAATTCTTTCCAAAATTGGTGATAGAGAATTTGTTGTTGTTTTAGCCATTGAAGGGAAGACATTATCTTCTAAAGAATTTAGTAGCCAATTAGAACAAGCTTCTATAAATGGTTATTCAACCTTAACATTTGTGATTGGTGGGAGTTTAGGACTCTCTCCTCAAGTAAAAAAGCGTGCGAATCTGTCTATTAGCTTTGGTCGTTTAACTCTCCCACATCAACTAATGCGTCTCGTTCTTACAGAGCAAATATACCGAGCTTTTACTATCCAACAAGGTTCTCCATATCATAAATAGGATTGACTATTTTCAATTATTTTGATAAGATAAACTAGTTAGGTCTCATAGCTCAGCTGGATAGAGCATTCGCCTTCTAAGCGAACGGTCGCAGGTTCGAATCCTGCTGGGATCATATATTAGACGTAACGCTGGGGAAACCCAGCGTTTTTTGTAAAAAATGACAGTTTAGGTACAAAAATGTGCAGTTGAGAATGAATTGTTTAAATACATACTCCGTTTTGTATAATAGGCTTGTAAGTTAATTTACAAGAAAAAAACAATAAAGGAGAATTTAATATGGAAAAAACAGTTAAATTAGAGCAGTTCAAAAAACTTACAGAAAAAGAATTACAGGAAATCCAAGGTGGAGATTGGAGATTTTTAAACTCAATACGTGAACTTATATTTCCAAAGAAAAAATAAATAAAAGGTAAAAGTAATGGATTTATTTGGATTATTAATAGCTATTTTCTATTTTTTTATAATTAGCAAAGGTTATAGATGGATATGTAAAGTAACTAGAAAAGAACAATTTATTTTTCTTTGTTATACACTTATTTCAGTGTTGTTACTTGAGGAATTTATTAATCTATTAAACTTAGGTGGCTTTGGTATATCTAAATTTTTATTTCCATTACTTGTTTCCATTTACCAGATAGAATTAAAGAAATACAATAAGTATAAAGGAATATTTATCAGTCTACTATTATCTTTATTATATCATAGCACTCATACTTTTTTATCAGTAACCATATCCTCTATAACAGGTGATTCTTTTGTAACAAAATATGAAGATTTTTTCTTTTTAGTAGTTTTATTACTAACTTATTTTATTATAAAAAAAATTATTACTTATTTTCACCTTGAACTTCATTATTTTGACAGAGATTACCTCTATCCATTTCTAAAGAAAGTTATACTTGCTTTCTTTGCTTTACATGTTCTATCACTCATTTCAGATATGGTAAGTACTCATGCGCATTTTAATAGTTTTGGTAGTATTTTAGCAACAATTGTCTTTATTTGTTTGCTACTAATCTTCTTCGCTATGAATTCTCATAAGGTGCGAGTTGAAAAAGAAATAGCCCTAAAACAGAAAAAATTTGAACAAGAACATTTACAGACTTACACAGATGAAATTGTGGCTTTGTATAATGAAATCCGTGGTTTTCGTCATGATTATGCAGGGATGCTTGTCAGTATGCAAATGGCCATTGACAGTAAAGATTTACAGGAAATTGACAGAATTTACAATGAAGTCTTGGTCAAAGCTAATCAAAAATTACGTTCAGATAAGTATACATACTTTGACTTAAACAACATAGAAGATTCAGCTTTGAGAAGTTTAATTGCGCAATCTATTGTATATGCACGAAATAATAACGTAGAGTTTACACTAGAAGTAAAGGACACTATCACAAAATTGTCAATCGATTTACTCGATCTTGTTCGTATGATGAGTGTATTATTGAACAATGCCGTTGAAGGTGCTGCAGAAAGTTATTTGAAAAAAATGGAAGTTGCAGTGATTAAGATGGATTTGGAAACAGTTATCGTGATTCAAAATTCGTGTAAAATTACCATGATACCTTCAGAAGATTTGTTTGAACTAGGTTTTTCTACTAAAGGTAGAAATAGAGGAATAGGACTTAAAAATGTTAAAGAAATTTTGGATCAGTATGAAAATATCATTTTAGAAACAGAGATGGAAGATAGTACCTTTAGACAGATTATTAGATTTAAGAGAGAATTTGAATGAAAGTATTAATTTTGGAAGATGTTATTCAACATCAAGTCAGATTAGAAAGAACCTTGGATGAAATTTCAAAGGAATTAAATATTCCTATTTCTTATAAAACAACAGGTAAAGAACGAGAATTTAAGGAATATATTGAAAATGATGAAGTAAATCAGCTTTATTTTCTAGATATTGATATTCATGGAGTTGAGAAAAAAGGATTTGAAGTCGCACAGTTTATTCGTCACCACAATCCCTATGCAATTATCGTATTTATCACTAGTAGATCAGAATTTGCTACCTTAACTTACAAATATCAAGTATCAGCTTTGGATTTTGTTGATAAAGATATCAATGATGAGTTATTTAAAAAACGTATCGAACAGAGTATCTTATATACCAAAAGTATGCTGCTTGAAAATAAAGATGTTGTGGATTATTTTGACTATAACTACAAAGGAAATGATTTAAAAATTCCCTACCATGATATTTTGTATATTGAAACAACAGGAGTATCTCATAAGTTAAGGATTATTGGTAAGAATTTTGCCAAAGAATTTTATGGGACAATGGCGGATATTCAAGAAAAAGACAAAGATACGCAAAGATTTTATTCCGCTCATAAGTCATTTCTTGTCAATGTAGGAAATATCAGGGAAATTGATCGAAAAAATTTAGAAGTAGTTTTTTATGAAGATCATCGTTGTCCGATTACCCGTCTCAAGGTTCGGAAATTAAGAGATATTCTGGAGAAAAAATCTAAAAAATGATTGACAATTAGTAAGAAATTGATATAATGGTTATATCTGCTACAGATAGATGGTCCGTTGGTCAAGGGGTTAAGACACCGCCTTTTCACGGCGGTAACACGGGTTCGAATCCCGTACGGACTATATTATCCGCCATAGCTCAGTTGGTAGTAGCGCATGACTGTTAATCATGATGTCGTAGGTTCGAGTCCTACTGGCGGAGTCAAACAAAAAAGAACACCTATGGTGTTCTTTTTTATGTCTCATTTTAATCTCCTAACATTTTCATAAGAAAGTCTGTCATTTCTTGCGGACTTTCTTTTTTTCCATGAGCAATCCAAGTTTGGCATACACCAAATAGTGCGTTTGTTAGATAGATACTACTATACTCTAACTCAATCTCGTTTAAATTTAATTGCATAAATCGTTTCTGGAGATCAGTACTGAGCAGAATGTGCAGTTTATTTCTCAGGAAGTTTTGTATTTCTTTTGTACCATTTTCAGATAGAAGAGCAGCTAATAATGGTTCAGATTCTAAGTATTCAAACACTTCTAGGATAGCATCTCTTTTATGATTTGCGTGTTTTTGGAAAATGTACTCAAAAGTATGAAATAGCTTACTTTGGTAGTGTTCAATCATATCATACTTATCTTTGTAGTGGGTATAAAAGCTAGAACGACTAATTCCGGCTTTTTCTGCTAGTTTAACAGTGCTAATTTGATCAAATGGCTGTTCCGTTAATAATTGAACCATGGCATTCTCAATAGTACGTTTGGTTTTTAAGCGTTTGTTGCTCTCTTTCATAGCTCCTCCTTGTGAACAAAATTAGACGTAGTGTCTAAATAATGATTTTTTAACTTGTAAATCAGATTTTTTAATGTATAATCTATTATATCAAAATTTTAGACAATATGTTTAAAAAAGGAGACAATATGTTTAAAGAATGGAAAGCAATTTTTAAAAAACCAACCTTTATCATTGTAATGATAGGGATTTCTCTTATTCCTGCTTTATACAACATCATATTTTTATCATCTATGTGGGATCCATATGGGCAATTATCAGAGTTGCCTGTAGCGGTTGTTAATAACGATAAGGAAGCTTCTTACAATGGGAATACAATGACTATAGGAAAAGACATGGTGTCCAATTTAAAGGAAAATAAATCATTAGATTTTCATTTTGTTAGTGAAGAAGAAGGTCAAAAAGGTCTAGAAGACGGTGATTACTATATGGTAGTCACTTTGCCAAGTGACTTATCTGAAAAGGCTGCTTCTATTCTAACAGACCACCCCGAACAAATGACCATTGACTATCAAACTTCTAGTGGGCATAGCTTCATCGCAAGTAAGATGAGTGACTCTGCCATGACACAGTTAAAACAGACTGTTTCTGCGAATGTAACCGAAACCTATACGAAAGCTTTATTTCAAAAGATGGGAGATTTAAAATCTGGTTTAACGAAGGCAACAGATGGAAGTGAACAATTGGCCGACGGAGCTAGTCAGTTAGCTGTTGGAAGTCAGACATTATCTTCAAATCTTAATACTTTAGCCAACTCAAGTTTAACTTTTTCTAATGGAAGTGAACAATTTACAAAAGGCTTGACAACATATGTCACAGGAGTAAACCAACTAAATGTTGGGTTAGGAACATTTAATGATGGGTTACAGAACTATACAAGTGGAGTTACACAGGTTGACAGTGGACTTAATCAATTATCCTCAAAGACTCCTGAACTAGTAGATGGTGTCAATCAGCTAAATACAGGAATGAAGACATATGCAGGAGGGGTTTCGCAACTGAATACAGGCCTCAATCAATTTTCAGTTGGTGTCAATGCATATACAAGTGGTGTTGACAAACTATCTGTTGGTACAAACCAACTATCTAGTCAATCAAATACATTAAGAGATGGTATTACTCAATTAAATAAAGGGATAAAAGAAATTTCTACTCAATTGAATACGACATCTCAACAGAAAGAAGATATAATCCAGTTAACTACTAGTTTAGATGAGTTGAATAAAGCACTTCAAGCTGTAACTATATCAGATAATACTGAACTTAAAACGACAATATCTAATGACTTAGCAACTATATCTACTATCGCCCAAACTATTGTGACGAATAGTCAATCAGAACAAGAGAGAACTCTTAGTAATCTTCAAGCAACAGCAACTTATCAAACTCTCACTGACTCTCAGAAAAAAGAATTGACTGAAGCTATTTCAAATAATTCTAATTCTACGATTGATTCAGCAAAAGAAATTTTAACATCAGTAGGAAACTTAAAAGTAAGTTTGGAAAGTGTAAACCAACCAGTTTCCAATCTTTCTACTTTACAGACGAAAGCAAACCAATTATTACCTGTAGCTTCTAGCTCTTTGACATCTATGTCAATTGGCTTTACACAGTTACAAAATGCTGTAGATAATCAGTTAGTTCCTGGAAGTCAATCGATTGAAAATGGAGTTAATGATTATACTAAAGGGTTGGATACTATTTCTTTAGGTGTAAACCAACTAAGTGAAAAGAATAAAACTTTAACAACAAGTTTGGATCAATTGGTTTCTGGATCAAGTAAGTTGACAGAAAACTCTTCAACCTTGACAACTGGTTTGGATTCGCTAGCTGGGAAAACTCCAGAATTAGTAACAGGTATCGAAAAACTCTCTTCTGGTTCTAGCCAATTAAATAGTAAGAGTTCAGATTTAATTGCTGGACTTGATAAAATACAGCTAGGTTCTAGTCAATTAACAGATAAATCAAGTCAATTGCTTTCAGCTAGCTCTCAGTTAGGAAGTGGAGCAGTGAAAATTGCTGATGGCGCTGGGAAATTAGCAGATGGCGGTGTAACTTTAACTGCTGGTATAGAAAGTTTACAAGTAGGAGCTACAGAGCTAGGAAAAGGATTAAGTAATGCTAGCAATCAACTAAAATCAGCATCAACAGAGTCCAATAATGCAGAAATATTATCTGAGCCTTTGAGTCTTTCAAAAACAGATAATGATCAAGTTCCTGTAAATGGAATTGCTATGGCTCCTTATATGATATCAGTCGCCCTCTTTGTTGCTGCATTATCAACAAATATGATTTTTGCTAAATTACCTTCAGGTCGTCATCCTGAGAGCCGTTGGGCTTGGTTTAAATCACGCTTTGAAATAAATGGAGTCATTGCTGTGTTAGCAGCTGTCTTAGTCTATGGGGGAATTCATCTTATAGGCCTAACGGCAAATCATGAAATGAGAACCTTATTCTTAATCATTATCGCAAGTTTGACCTTTATGTCGATGGTAACTGCTTTAACGACATGGAATAGTCGTTTAGGTGCTTTCTTCTCTCTTATTTTGTTATTATTGCAATTAGCATCAAGTGCAGGAACCTATCCACTTGCTTTGACAAATGATTTCTTTAAAGCGGTCAATCCATGGTTACCAATGAGTTATTCAGTTTCAGGATTGAGACAAACAATTTCTATGACAGGAAATATGCATCATCAAGTAGTTTTCCTTCTTGTAACTTTAGTTTTATTCATCGGATTAGGTATGCTAGCTTATCAACCTAAGAAAATGGATGAAGATTAGATAGGTTTCACGTGAAACAATGATATAAACAGATTGATAGAACTATCAACTAAAAATTCATAAAAACAATAAAACTCAGTTGGATAATCCAACTGAGTTTTTATAATCGAATTTAGTCTTTCCAAAGTTCTTTTACTTTTGCTTGAACTTCAGCATTTTCTAGGAATTCGTCATAGGTTTCATCAATACGATCAATGACACCATTTTTAGAAAGGACGATGATGTGATTTGCCAGTGTTTGAATAAATTCATGGTCATGACTGGCAAAGATGATTGATTCTTTGAAGTTTTTCAATCCATCATTCAGACTAGAGATAGATTCCAAGTCTAAGTGATTTGTAGGATCGTCAAGTACAAGGACGTTTGATTTTAAAAGCATGAGTTTAGAAAGCATCACGCGCACTTTTTCTCCCCCTGACAAGACGTTGACAGGTTTGTTAACCTCGTCTCCAGAGAAAAGCATACGACCCAAAAATCCTCGTAGGAAAGTATTATCATCTTCTTCTTTACTTGCAAATTGACGCAACCAGTCAAGGATAGACTCGTTACCAGCAAAATCAGCTGAATTGTCTTTTGGCAAGTAAGAGCGACTAGTTGTAACTCCCCACTTGACAGTTCCTTCATATTCGATTTCACCCATAATAGCGCGAATCAAGGCAGTGGTTTGGATGTCGTTTTGTCCGATAAGAGCTGTCTTGTCACCTGGACGCAAGATAAAGCTGATGTTGTCAAGAATAGTTTCACCATCAATCTTTACAGATAGATTCTCTACTGTCAACAAATCATTCCCGATTTCTCGTTCGGCTTTAAAGCTGATAAATGGGTATTTCCGGCTTGATGGGACAATTTCTTCTAACTGAATCTTGTCAAGCATCTTTTTACGCGAAGTTGCCTGTTTAGATTTTGAAGCATTGGCAGAGAAACGAGCCACAAACTCTTGTAATTGTTTGATTTTTTCTTCTGCCTTAGCATTACGGTCTGCTAGCAATTTAGCAGCAAGCTCAGATGACTCCTTCCAGAAGTCGTAGTTTCCGACATAGAGTTTGATTTTACCAAAGTCCAGATCGGCCATGTGAGTACAGACTTTATTCAAGAAGTGACGGTCGTGGGATACAACGATAACGGTATTTTCAAAATCAATCAAGAAATCTTCTAACCAGGTAATAGATTGTATATCAAGACCGTTGGTCGGCTCGTCCAAAAGAAGGACATCTGGTTTACCAAATAGGGCTTTAGCAAGGAGAACTTTCACCTTGTCCCCGTTTGCAAGTTCGCTCATATTTTGGTAATGGAGTTCTTCTGGAATATTCAGATTTTGTAAGAGTTGTGAAGCTTCACTCTCAGCTTCCCAACCACCTAGTTCAGCAAATTCTCCTTCAAGTTCAGCTGCACGAACGCCATCTTCATCCGAAAAATCTTCCTTCATGTAGATAGCATCTTTTTCTTTCATGATGCTATACAGCTTTTCATTACCCATGATAACGACATCAATAGCACGCTCGTCTTCATAGTCAAAGTGATTTTGACGAAGTACAGAAAGACGTTCGTCTGGTCCAAGAGAGATATGACCAGTCGTTGGTTCAATATCCCCTGCTAAGATTTTTAAAAAAGTTGATTTTCCAGCACCATTGGCACCAATCAGACCATAGGTATTTCCTTCTGTAAATTTGATGTTGACATCATCAAACAATTTTCGATCACTAAAACGTAGTGAAACATCAGATACTGTTAGCAAAGTTTTTCTCCTATTATATGTAATACTCTAATTCTACTAGAAAATCACTAAATATTCAAATTTTTATTTGTCAATTTTTTGTAAAGAAAATTGACAAATGATTTACAGTTGAGAGGGTTAACAAGTCTATTGTTTGAATAAAAAATTTATCTGTCTTTTTATTAAAAAAATGCTATAATTGAAAGGACCATATCAAAGGAGAATCAAATGAATAAACCCATTATTTTAACAGGAGATCGTCCAACGGGGAAATTACATATTGGGCATTACGTTGGGAGCTTAAAAAATCGTGTCTTACTACAAGAAGAAAATAAATATGACATGTTTGTCTTTTTAGCTGACCAACAAGCCTTAACAGACCACGCAAAAGATCCACAAACAATTGTAGAGTCTATTGGGAATGTGGCCTTGGACTATCTTGCAGTGGGATTAGATCCTAAGAAATCAACGATTTTTATCCAAAGTCAGATACCAGAATTGGCAGAACTTTCTATGTATTACATGAATTTGGTATCTTTGGCCCGTTTGGAACGAAACCCAACCGTCAAAACAGAAATTGCTCAGAAAGGCTTTGGAGAAAGTATCCCAACAGGATTTTTGGTTTATCCAGTTGCGCAAGCCGCGGATATTACAGCATTTAAGGCTAACTTGGTTCCAGTAGGAAATGACCAAAAGCCCATGATTGAACAAACACGTGAAATTGTTCGTTCTTTTAACCATGCCTACCATTGTGATGTTTTAGTAGAGCCAGAAGGAATTTATCCTGAGCATGAAGGTGCAGGACGTTTGCCAGGTTTAGACGGTAATGCCAAAATGTCGAAATCACTTAATAATGGTATTTACCTAGCTGACGATGCGGATACTTTACGCAAAAAAGTGATGAGTATGTATACTGATCCAGATCATATTCGTGTTGAGGATCCAGGTAAGATTGAAGGTAATATGGTTTTCCATTACTTAGATGTTTTTGGTCGTCCGGAGGATGCTCAAGAAATTGCTGAAATGAAAGAGCATTACCAACGTGGAGGCCTTGGTGATGTTAAGACCAAGCGTTATCTCCTTGAAATCCTAGAACGTGAACTTGGCCCAATTCGTGAACGTCGTATTGAGTTTGCTAAAGATATGGGTGAAGTCTATAACATGCTTCAAAAAGGCAGTGAAAAAGCTCGAGAAGTTGCTGGTCAAACACTCTCTGAAGTCAAAACAGCAATGGGTCTGAATTATTTTCAATAATGGATAAAATATGAACTATTAAACTATTTCTTCTTTTAAATGAGAGAGATAGTTTTTTATTTGTTCTCTTATAAATTTAATTGACAAATTTTCATAGAATGGTATGATAGATACAATACAAAAAGCGTTAAGCTCAATAAAGAAAGAAAAGAGGAAACTTCAATGTCTAATTGGGACACTAAATTTTTAAAAAAAGGTTTTACCTTTGATGATGTATTGCTTATCCCAGCAGAGAGTCATGTGTTGCCTAATGATGCGGATTTAACAACAAAATTAGCAGATAATTTGACTTTAAATATCCCAATTATTACAGCTGCGATGGACACAGTTACAGAGAGCCAAATGGCGATTGCAATCGCGCGTGCAGGTGGACTTGGAGTTATCCATAAAAACATGTCTATTGAGCAACAAGCTGACGAAGTTCGCAAGGTAAAACGTTCTGAGAATGGTGTTATTATTGATCCATTCTTCTTGACTCCAGAACATACAATCGCGGAAGCTGACGAATTGATGGGACGTTACCGTATCAGTGGTGTGCCTGTAGTTGAAACTCTTGAAAACCGCAAGTTAATTGGTATTTTGACTAACCGAGATCTTCGTTTTATTTCTGACTATAACCAACCAATTTCAAAACATATGACTAGTGAAAACTTGGTTACTGCACCGGTTGGTACAGATTTAAAAACAGCAGAGAGTATTCTACAAGAGCACCGTATTGAAAAACTACCTCTAGTTGATGAAGAGGGTCGCCTTTCTGGCTTGATTACAATCAAAGATATTGAAAAAGTCATTGAATTTCCAAATGCAGCTAAAGATGAGTTTGGTCGTCTTCTAGTTGCCGGTGCGGTAGGTGTTACTTCTGATACATTTGAACGTGCAGAAGCCCTCTTTGAAGCTGGTGCGGATGCGATTGTCATCGATACAGCACACGGACATTCTGCAGGAGTTCTTCGCAAAATCGCTGAAATCCGTGCGCACTTCCCAGACCGTACATTAATTGCTGGAAATATCGCTACTGCTGAAGGTGCGCGTGCTCTTTATGACGCAGGAGTTGATGTTGTTAAAGTTGGTATTGGTCCAGGTTCAATCTGTACAACTCGTGTGATTGCAGGTGTCGGAGTTCCACAAGTTACAGCAATTTACGATGCTGCAGCAGTTGCGCGTGAATATGGTAAAACGATTATTGCCGACGGTGGAATCAAGTATTCTGGAGATATTGTTAAAGCCCTTGCCGCTGGTGGAAATGCAGTAATGCTTGGGTCTATGTTTGCGGGAACAGATGAAGCTCCAGGTGAAACTGAAATCTTCCAAGGACGTAAATTCAAAACTTACCGTGGTATGGGCTCAATCGCAGCTATGAAGAAGGGTTCAAGCGACCGTTACTTCCAAGGTTCAGTTAATGAAGCAAACAAACTGGTTCCAGAAGGAATTGAAGGTCGTGTTGCTTATAAAGGAGCTGCAGCTGATATTGTCTTCCAAATGATTGGTGGTATTCGTTCAGGTATGGGTTACTGTGGTGCTGCTAATCTGAAAGAATTGCATGATAATGCTCAGTTTATCGAAATGTCTGGCGCAGGTCTAAAAGAAAGTCATCCGCATGATGTTCAAATTACTAACGAAGCACCAAATTACTCAATGTAATTAAAAAAACTCCTGTTTAACAGGAGTTTTTTTGTTTTAACATGCATGTAAAGTTTAGTTTACAGATAGTTGACCGTCATTTACTGTAAAGATGCTTAGGTTGTCAGGCAAGTTTTGAAGGTGATCTAAACTTGTAGTTGTTATAAAGGTTTGAATATTATGAGAGATAGTCTCTAATAATTTAAGTTGACGATTATTGTCAAGTTCACTCATAACATCGTCAAGTAAAAGAATAGGTGATTCCTTGGTGATGCTTTCCATCAACTCGATTTCAGCCAGTTTGATAGACAGAACCAAGCTACGATGCTGTCCTTGACTGCCAAAACTTGCTTCTATACCGTTGATTAAGAAAATCATATCATCTCGATGAGGACCAACTCCAGTGTTCTTTTTAAATAAATCTCTAGATCTACTTTTTTGAAGTGCCCTATAAAAAGAATCAGCTAAATGTTCTTTGTCAACAAAGTTTACAGAAGGTTGATAGCGAATTGACAGTTCTTCTAATTGGTCTGAAATGTCAAAATGTTTCTTTTGACCAAAGAAATCCATTTTCTGTATAAAGTCAGCCCTGTGAATCATTACACGACATCCATATTCTACCAGTTGATCATCAAGAACAGATAAAAAAGTTTCATCAATATTTTGTGTAGTTTTTAGATAGGTGTTTCTCTGTTTAAGAATATGGTTATAGCTTGACAAGTCTGACAAGTAAATCGGTTTGATTTGTCCCAACTCCATGTCAATGAATTTACGTCGGATAGCTGGCGCACCTTTGACAAGTTGTAAATCTTCTGGAGCAAATAAGACAACATTCATATGTCCGATATAATCAGAAAGACGAGCCTGTTTTAAATGATTCACTTTAGTAATCCGACCTTTTTGTGTTAAGTCTATTTCAAGTGGGATAGTTGCTGTTTTCTTCTGCAACAGTCCGGAAACTTGTAGTTGTTCTTCTTCAAACTGAATTAAATTTTTGTCTGTCTTTGTTCGATGACTTCTTGTTAAGGCTAAAAAGTAAATACTTTCAAGAAGATTCGTTTTCCCTTGAGCGTTCCGGCCAACAAATACATTTAATTTTGGATTAAAATCAACTTCGATATTATGATAGTTACGAAATTGTTTAATGGATAAATTTTTCAACCACATAATTATCTACCTGGGAAGCGTGGTGCTGATTTTGTATTTTTGGGTTGAGCTTTTTTTGTAGATTTTTTTTGAACTTTCTTATTCATTTCCTTTACAATCTTAGCTACACGTTCTTTCTCAAGTTTTTCTAAATGAAACTCCTCTAGTTCTTCTGGGGTTGGTTGAACTAGAACGATCTGGGTTTTTAAATCAGGAATTTCAATAGAATCCCCGATTCTAATTTTCTTGCCTCGACGATTTTCTAATTCTCCATTAAAATATACAAGATGGTCAGATAAAAAAGATTTAATAGCACCACCACTTTGTATAATTCCAAGGTCTTTTAATAGAGATTGGAGAGTAATAAATTCTTCAAATAATTTGTATTCCATAGTTCACCTCAATCTTTGGTATTATACCATATTTTGCTCAAAATAGTTGAGAAGAAACCACTGATATGAAAACGATTTTAATTTTAAAAGATTCAATGAGAACAAGAAAAATTTTCGTTTTCATGGTATAATAGAACTCTATGTAAAAGGAGGTAAAAGATGGAGTTATTCCCTGGAATTGCAGTGCATTTTATCCAATCTAAAAAGTTTAAGACTAATAAAATAACTATGCGTTTCACAGCTCCATTATCTCTGGATTTGATTTCAGGGCGCATGTTAAGTGCAAGTATGCTTGAAACAGCTAATAAAAGTTATCCAACCGCCCAGATTCTAAAAAAACATTTGGCTGCATTGTATGGAGCGGATTTATCGACTCATGCATATAGAAGAGGACAAAGCCATCTCGTAGATGTCAGTTTAACTTATGTTCGAGATGAATTTTTAAGTAAGAAAAACGTGTTAACTTCTCAAATTTTAGAATTATTGTATCAAGTCATATTCAATTCCTTGTCAGATGAGGAAGGATTTGAAAAGAGTGCCTTTGAAATTGAGAAAAAACAACTGTTGGCAAGACTGGAATCAGAATTAGAGGATCCTTTCTTCTTTGCGCATAAAGAATTAGATCATTTGTTTTTCCAAGAAGAATCCATGCAGTTAGTCCCTAAAGATTTGATTTCCAGAATTTCTGAAGAGACTTCTAAAACTTGTTATTCAAGTTTCCAAAAAATGCTGATCGAAGATAGAATTGATTTATTCTTTTTAGGGGACTTTAATGAAATAGAAGTTCTAGAAATCCTGAAAAAATTTAACTTGACAGGTCGTAAAGATACTGTAAACATTCAATATCGACAAGAATATTCAAATGTTCTTAGGGAAGGAATTATCAGAAAAAACCTAGGGCAGTCTATTCTAGAAATGGGGTACCATAGCACAATTGGTTATGGGGATGATCAGAAGATGGCTTTACTGCTTGTAAACGGTCTGCTCGGGGCTTTTCCGCACTCTAAATTGTTTACTCAAGTAAGGGAAAAGGAAGGCCTAGCTTATACTGTATCTAGTCACCTGGATCTTTTTAGTGGATTTTTGCGATTATTTGCTGGAATCAATCGTCAAAACCGAAACAAGGCAAGAAAATTGATGAATGATCAATTACTCAATATCAAAAATGGTAGATTTACAGATGCTGAAATCAATCAGACCAAGGAAATGATTCGTAGGACCATGTTGTTGAGTCAGGATAATCAAGATTCGATAATTGACAGAGAATACTTAAGCCTCTTTTTTGGTAAATCGATTTTAGACCTGGATACCTTGATAGAGACACTAGAGCAAGTCGACAAGGAGGCAATCTGTAGGGCTGCGTCTAGTCTAAAATTGCAAGCTATCTATTTTATGGAAGGAGCAGAATGACTAGAGTAACTTTTGATGAGAAATACTATCCTGCTGTAAAGGAGACTCTTTATCAAGCAACATTAGAAAATGGCTTGACAGTTACTTTACTTCCAAAAAATGACTTTAACGAAGTTTATGGTGTAGTCACTGTTCAAGTTGGTTCAGTTGACACAGAGTTTACAGCAAGAGATGGAATAAGAAAAACATATCCAAAAGGGATTGCTCATTTTTTAGAGCACAAACTTTTTGAAAGAGAAAATTCTGAAGATATCATGGCTAGTTTTACTGAACTAGGTGCAGATAGTAATGCCTTTACAAGCTTTACAAATACAAGTTATCTTTTTTCAACGTCTGATCATGTTACTGAGTGTTTGGACTTGCTTGACGAGCTAGTTACAAGCCTTAACATTACTGAAGAATCTGTTGAACACGAAAAAGATATCATTCAGCAAGAACGCGAAATGTACCAAGACGATCCTGATTCCTGCTTGTTCTTTAAAACACTTGCAAATCTATATCCAGAAAGTCCTCTTGCTTCAGATATTGTCGGAACTGAGGATTCGATAGAAAATATTAGATTAGAGGATTTACGAGATAATTTTGAAGAATTTTACACTCCTGTCAATAGTCATATTTTTCTTGTTGGGAACTTTGATTTAGAGTTGATACAAGATTATTTCTCGCAAAAGGATGTTGGAGACTGGATAGATGAAACTTCGAGAGAAACAATCGCTTTAAACCCTGTAAAGAAGGTTGACAGCATTCGTATGGCTGTCGCTTCTCCTAAATTAGCTATTGGCGTTCGAACAAATTCCAATATGAGTAATCAGGATTGTTATCGATATAGTATTTTGCTAAGAGCTTTGTTTACGATGATGTTTGGTTGGACCTCTAAAAGATTTCAGAGTTTGTATGAAACTGGGAAATTAGATTCTTCATTATCTTTAGAAGTTGAAATCAGTCGACGGTTTAACTTTTTGATGCTGACAATGGATGCGAAGGAGCCTGTAGCCATTTCGCACCAATTTCGAAAGGCGATTCAGAACTTTGTTACTGATGCAGATGTTTCGGAAGAACATCTTGATCTAATAAAAAGTGAAATTTATGGAGAGTTCATCCATAACATGAATTCTTTAGAATTTATTGCGACTCAATATCAGTCGCATATTGATGAATCAACCCTCTTTGATTTGCCAAAGATTATACAGGAGATGACTTTGGAAGATGTACTTGAGGTAGGACATCATTTTATTGATAATAGTGAAATCGTTGAGTTTACGATTTTTCCACTGTAGTCATTGAAGCAACATAAACTAGAAAGAAGGAATGGTAAGTATGAGAAAAAAAACAATTGGTGAAGTTTTACGTTTAGCAAGAATTAATCAAGGTTTGAGCTTGGAGGAATTGCAGCGCAAAACGGATATTCAACTAAATTTGCTTGAGGCTTTAGAATCAGATGATTTTGACCAACTACCAAGCCCTTTTTATACACGCTCTTTTTTGAGAAAGTATGCTTGGGCAGTTGAGTTGGATGAAAGTATAGTTCTAGAAGCTTATGATTCGGGAAGTATGATTACCTATGAGGAAGTGGATGTTGATGAGATAGAACTATCAGGTCGTAGACGTTCCAATCGTAAGAAACGTTCCTTACTTCCGCTGTTTTACTTCATACTCTTCTCTTTATCTATTATCATTTTTGTTTCTTATTATGTTTGGAACTATATTCAAACACAACCTACAGAAACAACTACAGCTAACTATAATGTTGTAACTACCACAATAAGTGAAACAAGCAAGGAAACGACTACTAGCGACCAAACTACTAGTCCATCAAGCTCGAGTGAAGCCTCAACTGTGACTGTTTCAGGTCAGGGAGATGTCATATCAGTAGAATATAAAACTCCTAAAGATACAGCAGAGCTTCAGTTGTCTGTGACGGATGTAACAAGCTGGATTAGTGTTTCAGATACTGATTTGGCTGGAGGGACGACTCTGGATCCGAAAAATAAAACAGCAAAAACAACAATTTCTAAAGGTTCTCCAGTAACGATCACATTAGGTGTTGTCAAAGGTGTTAAAATAAGCATTGACAGTCAGGAAATTGATACTTCGAAATTAACTGGGGAAACCGGCTGGATTACACTGAAATTAGGTTCAAATTAAGGAAGGATAATATGAAAAAAGAGAATATTCCTAACATACTTACGCTGGGTAGAATTGTATTTATTCCGATTTTTATCCTCCTTTTATCATTTGGCTCGTCTCCTTTATTGCATAAAACGGCAGCTGTTATTTTTGCTATTGCTAGTCTCACGGATTATCTAGATGGTTATTTAGCTAGAAAATGGCAAGTGGTTAGTAATTTTGGTAAATTTGCAGATCCGATGGCTGATAAGTTGTTGGTCATGTCAGCTTTCATCATGTTGGTTGGTCTAAACATGGCTCCAGCCTGGCTGGTTGCTGTTATCATTTGCCGAGAACTTGCAGTTACTGGTTTGCGCTTGCTTTTAGTTGAAACAGGTGGAACCGTTCTGGCTGCTGCTATGCCTGGGAAAATCAAGACATTCAGTCAGATGTTTGCGATAATCTTCTTGTTGCTTCACTGGAACTTGCTTGGCCAGATAACTCTATATATTGCTTTGTTCTTTACAGTTTATTCTGGATATGATTATTTTAAAGGAAGCGCGTATTTGTTTAAAGGAACCTTTCGCTAGATATGGAATCAATTATTGAGATTAAAAATCTGTCATTTCGATACCAGGCAGATCAGGAACATTATGATGTTCATAACATTTCGTTTCACGTGAAACGAGGAGAATGGTTGTCTATTGTTGGTCATAATGGTAGCGGGAAATCAACGACTGTTCGCTTGATTGACGGCTTACTTGAGGCTGAATCTGGAGAAATTTGGATAGACGGTGATTGCCTAACTCCAGAAAACGTCTGGGAAAAAAGACGTCAGATTGGCATGGTTTTTCAAAATCCTGACAACCAGTTCGTAGGGGCGACTGTGGAAGATGACGTTGCTTTTGGGTTAGAGAACCAGGGGATCCCACTTGAAGAGATGAAGCATCGAGTTGCTGAAGCTTTATCATTGGTTGGTATGGCTGAATTTTCTAAAAAGGAACCAGCTCGTTTATCGGGAGGTCAGAAGCAGAGAGTTGCCATTGCAGGCGTTGTCGCTTTGCGACCAGATATTTTAATTCTGGATGAAGCTACAAGTATGTTGGATCCAGAAGGACGTCTAGAATTGATTAAGATAGTCCAGAAGATTCGACAAGATCACCAAATGACAGTCATCTCCATTACGCATGATTTGGATGAGGTGGCCATGAGTGATCGTATTTTGGTGATGAAAAAAGGAGAAATCGAATCAACTAGTACTCCTAGAGAATTATTTTCTAGGGCAGATTTAGATCAAATTGGCCTAGATCAACCCTTTGTAAATAAATTAAAAGATTCACTGCGTGCTAGTGGTTTGGATTTACCGGAACTCTATCTTACTGAAGAGGAGCTTGAGGAGGCTTTATGGGAATTATTCTAGACAATGTTAGTTATACGTATCAAGAAGGAACACCCTTTGCTTCAGCAGCCTTGTCTGATGTTAGTTTAACGATAGAGGACGGCTCCTATACTGCAATTATTGGGCATACAGGAAGTGGAAAATCCACAATTCTACAACTCTTGAATGGTTTGTTGGTTCCCACAAAGGGGAGTGTCCGTGTCTTTGATACATTAATTACGTCAACATCAGTCAACAAGCAAATTCGTCAAATTCGCAAACAAGTAGGATTGGTATTTCAGTTTGCAGAAAATCAAATATTTGAAGAAACTGTCTTAAAAGATGTAGCTTTTGGTCCTCAAAATTTTGGAGTTTCTGTAGAAGAGGCCGAGGCTATTGCGCGTGAAAAATTAGATTTAGTAGGAATTGACGAGTCACTCTTTGAACGTAGTCCATTTGAACTTTCAGGCGGTCAGATGAGAAGGGTTGCTATTGCTGGAATTTTAGCAATGGAGCCAAGTATCTTGGTTTTAGATGAGCCTACAGCAGGACTAGATCCGATTGGTCGGAAAGAATTGATGGCTTTGTTTGAAAAGCTTCATCAAGATGGCATCACGATTGTTTTGGTGACTCACCTCATGGATGATGTGGCAGAATTTGCTGACCAAGTTTATGTGATGGAAAAAGGAAGATTGGTTAAGAGTGGAGCGCCTAGTCTTGTCTTTCAAAATCTGGAGTTTATGGAAAATATCCAATTGGGTGTTCCGAAAATCACAAGATTTGCTCAAAGGCTAGCTGAACGAGGAGTTTCTTTTAAACAAATGCCGATAACGATAGAAGAGTTTAAGGAGTTCATTAATGGATAACATGATTTTAGGTCGTTACATACCAGGAAACTCGATTGTCCATCGTCTGGACCCACGTAGTAAGCTAGTGGCAATGTTTTTATTGATTATTATCGTTTTTTGGGCCAACAATCCAATTACAAACGTAATACTTTTCGCTGCAACCGGCATATTTGTAGCTCTATCAGAAGTTCCCTTATCTTTTTTCATAAAAGGTTTGAAGTCGATGTTTTTTCTGATTATCTTTACAACCCTTTTTCAACTTTTCTTTATTTCAGGGGGTCAAGTCCTATTTGAGATGGGGTTCATAAAAATCACTACTCATGGTATTGAGCAGGCTGGAATCATTTTTTGCCGCTTTGTGTTGATTATCTTTTTCTCAACCTTGCTTACTTTGACCACAATGCCACTAAGCCTGGCAACAGCAGTTGAGTCCTTGCTTGGGCCTTTAAAAAGATTTAAAGTGCCTGTTCATGAAATTGGGCTTATGTTATCTATGAGCTTGCGTTTTGTACCAACCTTGATGGATGATACCATTCGGATTATGAACGCTCAAAAGGCGCGTGGTGTAGATTTTGGAGAGGGCAATATCATCCAAAAGGTTAAGGCTATGATTCCTATTTTAATTCCTTTATTCGCTTCAAGTTTGAAAAGAGCGGATTCTCTTGCTACAGCTATGGAAGCTAGAGGTTATCAAGGCGGGAATGGACGCAGTCAGTATCGACAATTGAATTGGATGAATAAAGATAGTGTAGCTCTATTACTTGTATGTGTATTAGGTGGAATCCTGTTTTTATTAAAATCCTAAAGTAAAGTATAGAATAATATAAGGTAAAGGCATGAATCGTTTTAAAAAATCAAAATATATCATTGTTCTATTTGTCGTTATACTAGTAGTTTCAGTTTTTTTAGTGACGACACAATCCAGTACCCTTGTGACAAAAGCTGGAGATGGGATTTCGTTGATAGATAGAATTGTACAAAAACCATTTCAATGGTTAGAAGCGACAAAGTCAGATTTAGGAAATTTGACGAGAGCTTATAATGAGAATGAGACTCTTAAAAAAGAACTCTATCAAATGGAAAAGGAAAAGAATGAAGCAGATCGTTTGAAAGAAGAAAATGAACAATTGCGTCAATTATTAGATATGAAGTCAAAATTGAATGCGACCAAGCTCATTGCTGCAGACGTCATTATGAGAATTCCAGCAACTTGGAAGCAGGAATTGACAGTTAATGCTGGTTCAAAACAAGGTGTAACAACTAGTATGCTTGTTGTTTCTGGTGGAGGACTTGTTGGAAGTGTTGAAAAAGTAGAAGATAACTCAACCGTAGTCAATTTATTAACAAACGCTGAAAATACAGAGAAGATTTCTGTTAAAATCCAGCACGGATCTAGTAGTATTTACGGGATTATCATTGGTTATGACAAGGAAAAAGAACTACTAAAAATCAGCCAGTTAAATAACAGTGGCGACATTAGTCAAGGTGATAAAGTCGTAACTGGAGGTTTGGGAAACTTCAACGCTACGGACATACCTGTAGGAGAAGTCGTATCGGTGACACCTACTAATGATTATCTGACAAGAGAAGTGATGGTCAAAATGCATGCTGATTCAATGAATCTAAAAGTCGTAGAGTTAGCGGGGAATCCATCATGAGACTTTTTAAGCAGATAGGGATGTTTTTACTCTTGCCCTTAATCGTTTTGATAGATAGCCACTTAGGACAATTTGTGAATAGCTTTTTCCCACATTTTCAAATGATTAGCCACTTTATCTTCATCTTCTTATTATTCGAGACAATAGAAGTATCAGAGTATCTCTTTTTAGCCTATTGCTTGGTTCTAGGACTCATTTACGACATCTACTTCTTCCATTTGATAGGGATTGCCAGTCTCCTTTTTGTGATCATTGGAGCAATCGTATATAAAAGCAACTCTGTTATTCTGTTAAATAGATGGACAAGATTATTAGCTATTTTAATGATGACTTTTACATTTGAATTTGCTAGCTTTATCCTAGCACACTTGGTAGGATTAACTGCAGAAAATTTATCTGTGTTTATGGTTTATAGCCTTGTTCCTACTATGATATTGAATTTTATATGGATGTTAGTTTTCCAATATATTTTTGAAAAAATATATCTATAAGAAAGAAACAAAACTGTAATAAAGGCGTAATATTTATTAGGCCTTTTTTTGATATACTAGTATTGTCTTTTTTAAAGAAGGAGTATTTACACTTATGAAGAAAAAAATTCTAGCATCACTCATGTTAAGTACAGTATTAGTCTCACAAGGAGCTGTGCTTTCAAGTGTTAAAGCTAACACAACAGATGAAAAAATTGCAGCTCAAGATAGCAAAATTAGTGAGTTGACAACACAACAAAAAGAAGCTCAAAAGCAAGTTGATGAGATTCAGACTCAAGTTACAGCTATTCAGACAGAACAAGAAAAGTTGCAAACTGAGAATGAAAAACTTCAAGAAGAATCTAAAAAACTTGAAGGTGAAATCACAGAGCTTTCAAAAAATATCGTAGCTCGTAATGAATCGCTTGAAAACCAAGCACGTAGTGCACAAACTAACGGAACTGCTACAAGCTACATTAATACAATTATCAACTCTAACTCAATCACAGAAGCTATTTCTCGTGTAGCAGCTATGAGTGAAATTGTTTCAGCTAACAACAAAATGTTGCAACAACAAAAAGAAGATAAAAAAGCTATTTCTGAGAAACAAGTTGCTAACACTGAAGCAATCAACACAGTTATTGCGAACCAACAAAAACTCGCAGATGACGCTCAAGCTTTGACAACAAAACAAGCTGAATTGAAAGTAGCTGAGTTGAATCTCGCAGCAGAAAAAGCTACTGCAGAAAGTGAAAAAGCTACTTTGTTAGAGCAAAAGGCAGCAGCTGAGGCTGAAGCGAAAGCAGCGGCTGAAGCAGAAGCAGCTTACAAAGCTCAACAAACAAGTCAACAACAAACAGTTGCAGCTTCAGCAAATACAACATTTGCGGCACAAGTACAAGCAACTTCAAGTTCTTCTTCATCATCAGATGAAGACTCAAGTTACACACCTGCACCAACTCCTGTAAGCAAACGTCCTACATATAGTACAAATGCTTCAAGTTATCCAACGGGAGAATGTACTTGGGGAGCTAAAACATTAGCACCTTGGGCTGGAGATTACTGGGGTAACGGAGCGCAGTGGGCAACAAGTGCAGCTGCAGCAGGTTTCCGTACAGGTTCTCAACCACAAGTTGGTGCGATTGCTTGTTGGAATGATGGTGGATATGGACACGTAGCGGTTGTTACAGCTGTTTCGTCTACAACAAGTATCCAAGTATCAGAATCTAACTATGGTGGAGATCGTACAATCAGTAACAAACGTGGATGGTTCAACCCAACTACAACTTCTGAAGGTTACGTTACTTACATCTATCCAAACTAATGAAAAAAACGAGACTCTTGCCGAGTCTCTTTTCTTATCCTTAAATTGTTAAGTTCTGCTAAAAAACTATCAAAATAGCTTGATAATATTGAGGAATTGTGGTAAAATGAAACTTGTCGTGTGAACGATAATACTCATTCTTGATGAATTGTGAAACTGTTGCCTTCGGGTTGTTTTGCGAGCTGAAATCGAGAAGAGGAAAAAACAAAAAAGGAGAAATACTCATGGCAGTAATTTCAATGAAACAACTTCTTGAGGCTGGTGTACACTTTGGTCACCAAACTCGTCGCTGGAACCCTAAGATGGCTAAGTACATCTTCACTGAGCGTAACGGAATCCACGTTATCGACTTGCAACAAACTGTAAAATACGCTGACCAAGCATACGACTTTATGCGTGATGCAGCAGCTAACGATGCAGTTGTATTGTTCGTTGGTACTAAGAAACAAGCTGCTGACGCTGTTAAAGAAGAAGCAGAACGTTCAGGTCAATACTACATCAACCACCGTTGGTTGGGTGGTACCCTTACTAACTGGGGAACAATCCAAAAACGTATCGCTCGTTTGAAAGAAATCAAACGCATGGAAGAAGAAGGAATCTTCGACGTTCTTCCTAAGAAAGAAGTTGCACTTCTTAACAAACAACGCGCTCGTCTTGAAAAATTCTTGGGTGGTATCGAAGACATGCCTCGCATCCCAGATGTAATGTACGTAGTTGACCCACATAAAGAGCAAATCGCTGTTAAAGAAGCTAAAAAATTGGGTATCCCAGTTGTAGCGATGGTTGACACAAACACTGATCCAGACGATATCGATGTAATCATCCCAGCTAACGATGACGCTATCCGCGCAGTTAAGTTGATCACAGCTAAATTGGCAGATGCTATCATCGAAGGTCGCCAAGGTGAAGATGCTGTAGCAGCAGTTGAAGCAGAATTTGCAGCTTCAGAAGCTCAAGCAGATTCAATCGAAGAAATCGTTGAAGTTGTTGAAGGCGACAACGCTTAATTCGTATAAATAGTAATTACCTAGGAGGGCGGGGCTTAGCCCGGCTCTCCTATTTTTAAAAAAATATAGGAGAAACAAAATGGCAGAAATTACAGCTAAACTTGTTAAAGAGTTGCGTGAAAAATCTGGTGCTGGTGTCATGGACGCTAAAAAAGCATTGGTTGAAGTTGAAGGTGATATCGAAAAAGCGATCGAATTGCTTCGCGAAAAAGGTATGGCTAAAGCAGCTAAAAAAGCTGACCGTGTTGCTGCAGAAGGTTTGACAGGTGTTTACGTTGATGGTAACGTTGCAGCAGTAGTTGAAGTAAATGCTGAAACTGACTTCGTTGCGAAAAACGCTCAATTCGTTGAATTGGTAAATGCAACAGCTAAAGTAATCGCTGAAGGTAAACCAGCTAACAACGAAGAAGCTCTTGCTTTGACAATGCCTTCAGGAGAAACTCTTGAAGCTGCATACGTATCTGCAACTGCTACTATCGGAGAAAAAATCTCATTCCGTCGTTTTGCTTTGCTTGAAAAAACAGATGCTCAACACTTTGGTGCTTACCAACACAACGGTGGACGTATCGGTGTTATCTCTGTCATCGAAGGTGGAGACGAAGCACTTGCTAAACAAATCTCAATGCACATCGCTGCAATGAAACCAACTGTTCTTTCATACAAAGAATTGGATGAGCAATTTGTTAAAGATGAATTGGCACAATTGAACCACGTGATCGACCAAGACAACGAAAGCCGTGCAATGGTTGGTAAACCAGCTCTTCCACACTTGAAGTATGGTTCTAAAGCTCAATTGACTGACGAAGTAATCGCTCAAGCTGAAGCTGACATTAAAGCAGAGTTGGCTGCAGAAGGTAAACCAGAAAAAATCTGGGATAAAATCATTCCAGGTAAAATGGATCGCTTCATGCTTGACAACACTAAAGTTGACCAAGCATACACACTTCTTGCACAAGTCTACATCATGGATGACAGCAAGACAGTTGAAGCATACCTTGAATCAGTTAACGCTTCAGTAGTTGAGTTCGCTCGCTTTGAAGTTGGTGAAGGTATCGAGAAAGCTGCGAATGACTTTGAAGCTGAAGTTGCAGCTACAATGGCAGCAGCTTTGAATAACTAATCATACAAAAGGAAGCAAATTTGCTTCCTTTTTTTTTATGAAAATTTAAAAGCCCTTATTAAAGGGCTTTGTGTATTTAGGAGACTACACTTCAAATTCATAGAGGGCTGTAGATAAATAACGCTCTCCGTTATCTGGTGCGAGTGCAAGTACTTTTTTACCTGCTCCAAGTTTTTTAGCAACTTCAATGGCTGCATAGATAGCTGCAGCAGAAGAAATACCTACCAAGAAGCCTTCTTTTCCGCCAATCTCACGTCCAAGTGCAAGGGCATCGTCTGATGTTACACGGACAATCCCATCATAAGCTTCTGTATCAAGTGTTTCTGGGATGAATCCTGCAGAGATACCTTGAATTTTGTGAGGTCCTGGTTTTTCACCTGATAAGATTGCTGACTCGTCTGCCTCAACTGCAAAAACTTGAATGTTTGAGTTAGCAGTTTTAAGAGCATGAGAAACACCTGAAATAGTTCCTCCAGTACCAACACCAGCAACAAAGGCATCTAAACCATCAGCTCCGAAATCAGCTAGAATTTCAGCTCCAGTTGTTCTTTCGTGAACTTCTGGGTTAGCTTGGTTATTAAACTGTAATGGTAGGAAACCATCACGCTCGGCAGCAATTTCTTGCGCTTTCGCAATCGCACCTTTCATCCCTTCACTACCTGGAGTGAGGACTAGTTCAGCACCATAAGCTTGGATGATCTTGCGACGTTCAACACTCATTGTTTCAGGCATAACGATGACAACCTTATAGCCTTTAGCAGCGCCAACCCATGAAAGACCAATACCAGTATTACCACTTGTTGCTTCTACAATAGTAGAACCCGGTTTCAGTTTCCCTTCTTGCTCTGCTTTTTCAATCATGCTAAGAGCAATACGGTCTTTAACCGATGAACCTGGGTTGAAAGCTTCAAGTTTTACATAAACGTCTGCTGCACCTTCTGGTACAATGTTATTCAATTTAACAATCGGTGTTTTTCCGATAAGTCCAGTGATATTGTTATAAATAGCCATAATAGCACCTCTATATATAAGATGCTACTAGTATAACGCTATCTTAAACTTTTGTAAAATATAGAAATCCTATCGAAGCGATAGGATTTTTTTATATCAATGCTCCAAACCATTAATTCTCAGACGGTTTTGATAAGCTAGTTCTAACAAATAAGTATAGAGTGGGACAAGATCGGATTTCTTTGGAAATTCAAATTTGATAGAGTTAGAGTGCTCGTGGTGAGCTTTTAAGAAGACATTTTCTAAATAAGTGATAGTCATTTCACTGTCATCGATTCCAAGGCCAGCAGTTTCCAATTCAACATCGACAATATTCATGAGGAAAATGGATTTGATAGATACTTTTTTCCCAGTAGCCCCCTGTTTGTCTGTAAAAATAATACGGATGTTTGTAAAGATGATTGCATCTCGAATAAGCTTATAGCCGATCTGAATTTCTTCATTTTCCAGTAGATACTGACCGTACTCTTTCATTAGAGTTTCTTTGTTTTGTTCGCTAAAATTTCCAGCAAGTCCATTGATTAATTTTCCGAATACCATATTTTCCTCCTTTTTAAGCTAAGTCAACAGGAACTTCGACCTCTCGTACACCTTGTTCTGTTAAGGTGACTTTCCCATTGAAAAATTCGATAAGGGCAGCTTTGATACCTTCTTTATCGTCTTTATCAACAAAAATCATGGTTTCAACTTGATCCGTAAAGTTGGTTTCAAGTTCCATAAGATGGTGTTCTTTAAGAAAGTTCCCGTATTCTTGATATTGAGCATACGTCATTTGAATCTGAATGCCTGCTTGCTCTTTGATTTCAATGACGCCAATTTCTTTGACTGCCAAGGCGACACTTCCTGCATAAGCACGAATGAGGCCTCCGGCACCCAGCTTAATACCTCCAAAATATCGGGTAACAACTACACAGACATTCGTAAGATTGTGGTTCTCTAGAACTCCAAGCATAGGTACACCAGCAGTTCCGCTTGGTTCTCCATCATCACTGGTTCGCTTAATTTCGCTACGTTCCCCAATTATAAAAGCAGAGCAGTTGTGAGTCGCTTTATAGTGTTCTTTCTTAATATCTGTGATGAAAGCACGAGCCTCTTCTTCACTATAGACACGTTTTGCATGGCAAATGAAGCGAGATTTTTTGATTTCTTCTTGGACTTGTCCGTCCTCTTTAATTGTTCTAAATTCCATGGTTTAATTGTACTAAAAAATAGTATAAAGCGCTAGTTTTTCCGAACATATAAGTATGAAAGTAAATCCAAATTATCTAGGCCGTCTATTTACTGAACAAGAATTGAGGGTAGAAGAACGACAACTGGCAGTAAAACTGCAGAGTATGAAAAAAGAGAAGGGGAAACTCTTCTGTCAACGATGTGATAGTATGATTCAAGATGAATGGAAATTACCTATTGATGCTTACTACTGTCGTGAATGTTTGTTAATGAAGCGAGTAAGGAGCGATCAAGCGTTATACTACTTCCCACAGGAAGAATTTCCTAAGCAAGATGTTCTTAAGTGGCAGGGACAATTAACTCCTTTTCAAGGTAAAGTATCAGAAGGTTTGCTTCAAGCACTAGAAAGTCAGCAACCGACTTTAGTTCATGCCGTGACTGGGGCAGGAAAGACAGAGATGATTTATCAAGTTGTTGCCCAGGTTATTAGTGACGGCGGGGCAGTTTGTCTAGCCAGCCCCCGTATAGATGTTTGTTTAGAATTACATAAGCGATTACAGAACGATTTTGACTGCGAAATTGCGTTACTGCATGGCGATTCTGAACCATACTTTCGAACACCACTGGTTGTTGCAACAACGCATCAATTATTAAAGTTTTATCACGCTTTTGATTTACTAATAGTAGATGAAGTAGATGCCTTCCCCTATGTTGATAACAAGATGCTTTACAAGGCTGTAAAGAGTTGTGTAAAGGAAAATGGGCTCAGCATCTTTCTTACAGCAACTTCTACAGATGAGTTGGATAAAAAGGTTCGCTCAGGAGAGTTGAAAAGGCTGAGCTTGCCAAGGCGGTTTCATGGAAATCCTTTGATTATTCCCAAACCCGTCTGGTTATCAGAATTGGACAGTTGCTTAGAAAAACTTCGTTTACCAGCAAGGCTAAAAAGCTATATTGAAAAACAAAGAAAAACTGGCTATCCTTTACTCATTTTTGCATCCGAGATCAAAAAAGGAGAAAAGTTAAAGGAAATCTTGCAGCTACAGTTTCCAAATGAGAAGATTGGTTTCGTATCTTCGGTTACTGAGGACCGATTAGAACAAGTTCAAGCATTTAGGGATAGGGAATTAACTATATTGATAAGTACAACCATATTGGAACGAGGAGTTACCTTCCCTTGTGTAGATGTAGTTGTAGTGGAAGCCAATCATCGCCTCTTTACAAAATCAAGTCTCATTCAAATTGGAGGGCGTGTAGGTCGAAGTATGGATAGACCAACTGGAGATTTAATTTTCTTTCACGATGGATTAAATCGTTCGATTAAGAATGCTATAAAAGAAATTAAACTGATGAACAAGGAGGCGGGCTTATGACTTGTTTACTATGTGGACAGCATTTGAAAAGCAATCTAACCTTTAGCAATCTACTCTTGTTGAAAAATGAGGAGACTTCAGTTTGTTTAACTTGTTTCGAAAGTTTTGAAAGGATTGGGGAAGAACATTGCCCAAACTGTCATAAAAAAGGGCTGTCAACTTCGTGTAAAGACTGTCAAGTTTGGTGTAAAGAAGGGATTGATGTAAATCATCAAGCAATTTTTGTTTACAATCAAGCAATGAAAGACTTCTTTAGTCGTTATAAATTTGATGGAGATTATATACTTCGAAAGATTTTTGCATCGATTTTGAAGGATTTTCTAATCAACTATAAGGACTACCATTTTATCTTAATCCCATTAAGTCATGAGAGATATGCAAAAAGAGGTTTTAATCAGGTTGCAGGATTAATAGAGGCTACAGGCCTTTCTTATGAGAAACTTTTAGAAAAAAGAGAAGAGAAAGCGAGTTCTTCAAAAACTCGTTCAGAACGTTTAGCGACTGAACTTCCGTTTTTTATTAAGGATTGCGCCACAGTTCCCAAAAAGATTTTATTGATCGATGATATATATACAACAGGAGTGACACTGAACCGTGTAAAAAAACTACTTGAGAATGCAGGAGCAGAAGAAGTTAGAACATTTTCCCTCGTAAGATGAGGAAAAAGATTGCAATAATTCTTTGAAAGCGTTATAATAAATATAGAAAAACAAATATGTTTAGAAAGAAGGTACTTATATGATTAAATATAGTATCCGTGGTGAAAACCTAGAAGTAACAGAAGCAATTCGTGATTATGTAGTTTCTAAACTCGAAAAGATCGAAAAATACTTCCAAGCAGATCAAGAACTAGATGCACGTGTAAACTTGAAAGTATATCGTGAAAAGACCGCTAAGGTAGAAGTAACGATTCCACTTGGATCTATTACACTTCGTGCAGAAGACGTTTCTCAAGATATGTATGGATCTATTGATTTGGTGACAGATAAGATTGAGCGTCAAATCCGTAAGAATAAAACTAAAATTGAACGCAAAAACAGAAACAAAGTTTCTACTAGCCAATTATTTACAGATGCTTTGGTTGAAGAGACAGATGTGGCTCAAGCTAAAGTTGTTCGTTCAAAACAAATTGATTTAAAACCAATGGATCTTGAAGAAGCACTTCTTCAGATGGACCTATTGGGTCATGATTTCTTCATTTACATTGATGTTGAAGATGAAACAACGAATGTCATTTATCGACGCGAAGATGGAGACATCGGTCTTCTTGAAGTAAAAGAATCATAATTCTTAGTATGATTAGATTAAAAAGGTGGTTTACACTAGTGTAAACCACCTTTTGTATTCATGTGCACTACATTTGAGTACAAGTGCTATTCCTTCTCTAAAGGTCGCTTTTTCAGTGCAAATATGGTATAATATTGCGCAAGAGGTTTGTAATGAAAAAAAATGAAATGAATCCCTTTTTTATATACTTATTTGCTGGGATTGCCTTTATAATCATGACTGTAGTAGTTATTTTTCTTCAAAATACCCTAGTCACAATAGCGTGCTTATTTTTCTTGATGGTGGCATTTCTTTTGCTATTTTATTTACAGAAGAAATCTTATCAGAAAACAGAAATTGAACAGATCCAGTACGTAAACCATCAGGCGGAAGATAGTTTAAGTTCACTTTTAGAACAGATGCCTGTTGGAGTTGTCAAGATAAACATGGAAAGTAGTGAGATTGAGTGGTTCAACCCCTACGCAGAGTTAATGTTGACAACGGAAGATGGAGAAATTGACCTTCCTCAAGTTCAAGAAATTATAAAAACATCCATTACTTCGCCTGGTATTTATGCTAATGTAGGGGGAAAACGTTATGCGGTGCATCTAGATAGAAATTCTGGTGTGCTCTACTTTTTCGATGTTTCTGGCGAGTATGAGGCCACAGTAGAATTGGTTACGAGTCGCCCTGTAATTGGTATTATTTCAGTAGATAATTATGATGATTTAGAGAACGAAACATCTGAATCAGATATCAGTCATATTAATAGTTTTGTTGCGAATTTTGTCGCAGAATTTACCGGAAAACATCACATGTTTTCTCGTAGAGTGACTATGGATCGTTTTTACTTGTTTACTGACTATACGGTATTGGAACATTTGATGCAGGACAAGTTTTCTGTGATTGATACCTTCCGTGAAGAAGCTAAGCAGAGAGATTTAGCCTTAACCATGAGTATGGGCTTTTCATACGGTGATGGCGATCATGAGAGTATTGGTAAAGTTGCTTTATCCAATCTCAACCTTGCAGAAGTTCGGGGTGGAGACCAAGTCGTTGTAAAAGAAAACGATGAAATGAAGAATCCAATTTATTTTGGTGGTGGCTCTGCAGCTTCTATCAAACGAACAAGAACACGTACTAGAGCGATGATGACGGCAATCTCTGAAAAATTGAAGAGTGTCGATTGTGTATTTGTTGTTGGCCATAAAAACTTAGACATGGATGCTTTGGGATCTGCCGTCGGTATGCAATTGTTTTCTAGTAACGTCTTGGACGAAAGTTTTGTAGTCTATGATGCAGAACAAATGTCTCCGGACATCCATCGTGCCATTCAATTTTTAGAAAATGAGGGAGTTACAAAACTTCTTCCTCTGAATCAAGCTATGGAAATGGTCACGAATCGTTCCTTGCTAGTGATGGTGGACCATTCAAAGACGGCCTTGACTTTGTCAAAAGAGTTTTATGATTTATTCACACAAACGATAGTTATTGACCATCATAGACGAGATCAGGATTTCCCGGAAAATGCTGTTATCACCTATATCGAGAGTGGGGCAAGTAGTGCGAGTGAGCTTGTAACAGAGTTGATTCAATTCCAGAACTCTAAGAAATCACGTTTAAGTCGTATCCAAGCTAGTGTTCTCATGGGTGGTATGATGCTGGATACTAAGAATTTCACCTCTCGCGTGACTAGCCGAACCTTTGACGTGGCAAGTTATCTAAGAACACGTGGTAGTGATAGTATTGTAATCCAAGAACTTGCAGCAACTGACTTTGAAGAGTATCGATTGGTGAATGAGCTTATCTTGCAAGGACAGGCCGTACAACCTTCTATTCTTGTGGCTCAAGCTAAGGATAATAAGGAGTATGATACTGTAGTGATCAGTAAGGCAGCTGATACGATGTTAGCCATGTCGGGTATTGAAGCTAGCTTTGTCATTGCAAAAAACAGCCAAGGGGATATTTCCATTTCTGCACGAAGTCGAAGTAAGATCAATGTGCAACGGATTATGGAAGAATTAGGTGGTGGAGGCCACTTCAACCTAGCAGCTGCCCGACTTACAGATATGAGTCTGCAAGAAGCGGCTGATAAACTAAAAACCGTTATTTCTAATGAAATTAGAGAAGAGGAGACAGAAGAATGAAAGTAATCTTTTTAGCAGATGTAAAGGGTAAAGGGAAAAAAGGCGAGATTAAGGAAGTTCCAACAGGTTATGCACAAAACTTTTTGATTAAGAAAAACCTTGCTAAAGAAGCGACTACACAAGCAATTGGAGAGTTGCGAGGTAAGCAAAAATCTGAAGAAAAAGCACATGCTCAACTTCTTGCAGAAGCACAAGAAATTAAGGCAAAACTCGAAGCTGAAGAAACAGTCGTCGAGTTTGTTGAAAAAGTTGGCCCAGATGGTCGAACTTTCGGTTCAATTACTAGCAAGAAAATTGCGGAAGAACTTCAAAAACAATTTGGAATTAAGATTGATAAACGTCATATTCAAGTTCAATCTCCGATTCGAGCAGTTGGCTTGATTGATGTTCCTGTAAAAATTTATCAGGATGTGACTAGCGTCATCAATCTTCGTGTAAAAGAAGGCTAAACTAGATTTGAGGAATGATTTTGTAAAAGGAAGGAAAATCTGATGGCAGAAGTAGAAGAACTACGAGTTCAGCCCCAGGATATCTTGGCAGAACAATCTGTATTGGGAGCTATATTTATCGATGAGAGTAAACTCGTATTTGTTCGAGAATATATTGACTCTCGAGACTTCTTTAAGTATGCTCACCGTTTGATTTTTCAGGCCATGGTTGACTTGTCAGATCGTGGCGAAGCCATTGATGCAACGACTGTTCGCACGATATTAGATGATCAAGGTGATTTGCAAAATATTGGTGGCTTGTCCTACCTTGTTGAGATTATCAACTCTGTACCAACCTCTGCAAACGCTGAATACTATGCAAAAATTGTAGCAGAGAAAGCCACACTTCGTCGTTTGATTGCTAAGTTGACGGAGTCTATAAACCAAGCTTATGAAGCCTCTAGCCCTGCAGATGAAATCATTGCACAAGCCGAAAAAGGTTTGATTGATGTCAGCGAGAATGCAAATCGTAGTGGCTTTAGAAACATTCGTGACATTTTAAATCTTAACTTTGGGAACCTGGAAGTTCGATCACAACAAACATCTGATATTACGGGGATTGCAACTGGTTATCAAGATTTGGATCATATGACAACTGGGTTGCACGAGGAGGAGTTGATTATTATAGCAGCTCGTCCTGCGGTTGGTAAGACGGCTTTTGCCTTGAATATTGCTCAAAATATTGGAACCAAGCTAGACAAGACTGTTGCAATTTTCTCTCTCGAGATGGGGGCTGAGAGTCTGGTCGATCGTATGTTGGCTGCCGAAGGACTAGTGGAGTCTCACTCTATCCGTACAGGTCAACTTACTGAGGAAGAGTGGCGTAAATATACGATTGCTCAAGGGAATCTTGCAAAAGCAAGTATCTATATTGATGATACCCCTGGAATTCGAATTACGGAGATTCGTTCACGCGCCAGAAAATTGGCTCAAGAAACTGGCAATCTTGGCTTGATTTTGATTGACTACCTGCAGCTAATTACAGGGACTGGCCGTGAGAACCGTCAACAAGAGGTGTCAGAGATTTCACGTCAGTTGAAAATCCTAGCTAAGGAGCTGAAGGTGCCTGTTATCGCGCTAAGTCAGTTGTCACGTAGTGTTGAGCAACGTCAAGATAAAAGGCCGGTGTTATCAGATATTCGTGAGTCTGGATCTATCGAGCAGGATGCGGATATCGTAGCCTTTCTCTATCGAGATGACTATTATGAACGCGGTGGCGAAGAAGAGGAAGGACTTCCGAATAACAAGGTAGAAGTTATTATTGAGAAAAACCGTAGCGGTGCACGTGGAACGGTAGAATTGATTTTCCAAAAAGAGTATAACAAGTTTTCAAGTATTTCGAAGAGAGAGGAACAAAGATGACAGATGCATTTACAGATGTAGCCAAGATGAAAAAAATCAAGGAAGAAATCAAGGCGCATGAAGGACAAATCGTGGAAATGACCTTAGAAAACGGTCGTAAACGTCAAAAAAATCGTTTGGGAAGACTTATTGAAGTTTATCCATCGCTTTTTATCGTTGAATTTGGAAATGTTGAAGGGGACAAACAGGCCAATGTCTATGTTGAATCCTTCACCTATTCAGATATTTTAACAGAAAAGAATTTAATTCACTATTTGGATTAAGCTTGAAAGTGGGAGTTTTCTCACTTTTTTCTTTTTCTTTCGAATGATATAAATGAGGTCAACCTCAAAAATTTATCTATTCGAAGGAGAATGAATGACAGATAGTAAAAAGGGAACTTTTCTTAAGAGAACGACAGTGGGGACAGCTTCACTATTGTTAGCAGGTGCTTTTTTGTTTGGTGGAGGAGCTGTTCATGCCAATCAGGCAAACAATGGTTCCCTAGCTCGTGGAGATGATTATCCCTATTATTATAAAAATGGAAGTCAAGAAATTGATAAGTGGCGAATGTACTCAAGACAGTGTACTTCATTTGCTGCCTTTCGTCTTAGCAGTGTAAATGGTTTTGAGTTACCAGCTGCGTATGGAAATGCAAATCAATGGGGATATCGGGCTAAAAGAGAAGGCTATCGTGTCGATCAGAATCCAGTAATTGGCTCTATAGCTTGGGATGCGAGCGGACAGTATGGCCACGTAGCCTGGGTATCCAATGTCCTTGGTGACATGATTGAAATCGAGGAGTACAATTATGGTGTTAGAGAGAAGTACAATCGTAGAATTGTGAAGGCAAGCTCTATGACTGGCTTCATTCATTTTAAAGATGTAGGACAGGCTAGCACAGGGAATCACCAGGCAACTTTAGTATCTAGCGGAACCCATGTTTTTACAGAAAAAGCTGCTATTATGAACCAGCCATCACAACAGGCTGAGATTATTGATTATTATTACCCTGGAGAAAGTGTTCATTACGATCAGACTCTTGAAAAAGATGGCTACAAATGGCTTAGTTATCTATCCCGAACTGGAAATCGCAGATATGTCCAGCTAGCTAAAACAGCAACTGCTAAGAATGGATGGGAAAAACAGGGGACAACTTGGTACTACTATGAAGATGGGAAAGTCTCACTTGGTTGGAAAAAGATAAACGCCAGTTGGTACTATTTCCAAACTAATGGTTCAATGAAAACAGGTTGGCTAAAAGACGGTTCCAAGTGGTACTACTTGAAATCATCTGGAGAAATGCAGACAGGATGGTTGAAGGATAAGGGCATTTGGTATTATTTTGAAAACTCAGGAGCTATGAAAACAGATCAGTGGTTCCAGGTTTCAGGGAAACATTATTACGTGAACGCCTCTGGAGAATTGGCAGTAGATACGACTATCGATGGCTTCCAAGTTGACAGCAACGGTGCGCGAGTAGAACAAGCACCCCAATAAGCTTCCCCGATAATCTAACTCTTCCCGATGGTATTTTTCCCTGCTTTCCTTTATAATGGGTGTATGGACAAGAAAAAATTATTATTGATTGATGGATCTTCAGTTGCTTTTCGTGCTTTTTTCGCTCTTTATCAGCAACTGGATCGTTTTAAAAACGACAATGGACTACATACCAATGCAATCTATGGTTTTCACCTGATGCTAAATCACCTCTTGGAACGCGTTCAGCCGAGCCATATTTTGGTTGCTTTTGATGCAGGGAAGACAACCTTCCGTACAGAGATGTATGCAGACTATAAGGGTGGCCGTGCTAAGACACCAGATGAGTTTCGGGAGCAATTCCCCTTTATTCGTGAGATGCTAGACCATCTTGGAATTCGTCATTATGAGTTGGCTCAGTATGAGGCGGATGATATCATTGGAACTCTTGGTCGCTTGGCTGAAAAGGAATCTTTTGATGTAACAATCGTCAGCGGAGATAAAGACTTAATCCAGTTGACGGATGAACATACGGTGGTTGAGATTTCTAAGAAAGGTGTCGCCGAGTTTGAGGCCTTTACCCCAGAATATCTCATGGAAAAGATGGGGATTACCCCAGCTCAGTTTATTGATCTTAAGGCCCTCATGGGGGATAAGTCTGATAATATCCCTGGCGTCACTAAGATTGGTGAAAAGACTGGGATCAAGCTCTTGTTAGAACACGGCTCGCTCGAAGGTATTTATGAAAATATCGATGGCATGAAGGCTTCAAAGATGAAGGAAAATCTTGTCAATGACAAGGAACAAGCCTTTTTGTCTAAAACACTAGCGACCATTGATACAAAGGCACCAATCGAGATTGGCCTAGATGATTTGGTTTATAGTGGTCCCAATGTAGAAAGTTTAGGTAAATTTTACGATGAGATGGGCTTTAAGCAGCTCAAACAAGCCTTGAATGCTTCTCAGGCTAATCAAGCTGAGACTTTGAATTTCACTATGGTGGACAAGGTGAGCGAAGACATGCTGAGTGCCGACTCCATCTTCCACTTTGAACTTTTTGGAGAAAACTACCATACAGATGATTTAGTTGGTTTTGCTTGGTCTTGTGGAGACAAGCTCTATGCCACAGATAAGCTGGAACTTCTACAGGATTCGATTCTAAAGGATTTTCTAGAAAAAACACCTCTGAAAGTGTATGATTTTAAGAAAGCTAAAGTCCTCTTAAATCGTTTTGGTTTGAATTTGCAGGCTCCAGCTTTTGACAGTCGCTTGGCCAAATACCTTCTCTCTACTGTAGAGAATAATGAAATTTCAACCATTGCTAGTCTCTATGGTCAAACTTACCTAGTCGATGATGAAACCTTCTATGGTAAGGGTGTCAAGAAAGCTATCCCTGAGAGAGAAACCTTCTTGGAGCACTTGGCTCGCAAGGTTGCTGTGCTGGTTGAGACAGAGCCTGTATTGCTTGAAAAGTTAAGTGAAAACGGACAATTAGACCTTCTCTATGACATGGAGCAACCTCTGGCCTTTGTTCTTGCTAAGATGGAAATCGCTGGGATCAAGGTTAAAAAAGAAACTCTACTCGAGATGCAAGCTGAAAATGAGCTTGTCATTGAAAAGCTAACTCAAGAGATTTATGAATTGGCTGGTGAGGAGTTTAATATCAACTCACCGAAACAGCTAGGCGAACTACTCTTTGAAAAGTTAGGTCTTCCCCTCGAATACACCAAGAAAACCAAGACAGGTTACTCGACAGCGGTGGATGTCTTAGAGCGCCTAGCTCCTATTGCCCCAATCGTCAAGAAAATTTTAGATTATCGCCAGATTGCTAAGATTCAATCGACTTATGTGATTGGTTTGCAGGATTGGATTTTAGATGATGGCAAGATTCATACCCGCTATGTGCAGGATTTGACTCAGACAGGGCGCCTGTCTAGTGTGGATCCAAACTTGCAAAATATCCCTGTTCGTTTGGAACAAGGTCGCCTCATTCGTAAGGCTTTCGTGCCAGAGTGGGAGGATAGCGTCCTTCTCAGCTCGGACTATTCACAGATTGAGTTGCGAGTTTTGGCGCATATCTCTAAAGATGAGCACTTGATTAAAGCCTTCCAAGAGGGAGCTGATATCCATACCTCGACAGCCATGCGCGTCTTTGGGATTGAACGTCCTGAGGATGTGACTCCAAACGACCGTCGCAATGCCAAGGCTGTCAACTTTGGAGTTGTTTACGGAATTTCAGACTTTGGTTTATCAAACAATCTAGGTATCAGTCGTAAAGAGGCTAAAGCCTATATCGATACCTATTTTGAACGCTTCCCAGGTATCAAAAATTACATGGATGAAGTGGTTCGTGAGGCGCGTGATAAGGGTTATGTGGAGACTCTCTTCAAACGTCGTCGTGAGTTGCCAGATATCAATTCGCGTAACTTTAACATTCGTGGCTTTGCAGAGCGTACAGCTATCAACTCACCTATTCAAGGATCGGCTGCAGATATTCTCAAAATCGCTATGATTCAGCTAGATAAGGCCTTGGTAGCAGGTGGATATCAAACGAAAATGCTCTTGCAAGTGCACGATGAAATTGTTCTTGAAGTGCCTAAGTCAGAATTGGCTGCCATAAAAAAACTCGTCAAACAAACCATGGAAGAAGCCATTCAACTCAGTGTGCCACTGATTGCTGATGAAAATGAAGGTGTGACTTGGTATGAGGCCAAATAAAAAAATGGCTTATTAGACAAAAAGAAATCCCCTTGAACGCTACTGTTCGAAGGGGATTTTTCTTTCAGGAAAAGACAAAAGTGGAACTATCTAGCAAATAGTAGAGATTATTTGACTTGTTTCTTTTGTTCTTTTTTGGCAAGTATTGGTAGAATAACACCTAAACCAATCAAAATAATTGGTGTCAAGATGTTTGTAAGAAGAGAGAATTGCCAAGCAGTTGGATTCTCAGCATAGCTAATTTTTGGAACCATACCTAGGATACAAGCAAAGGCAGTGAAGAGGAAGCACCAAGTACCGATCACAAAGCCAAGCTTAGGATTGTTAACAAACTTGTATTCTGCATTTTTGAATGTTTTCCAAGCGCGATTGAGCATCATATAGGCAAGGAATACCCAGAGATAGCGCATTGGCATTACGATAGAATTGAGGTTGGTCATCCATTTTACAAGTCCATCAATTTCCTGAATACCAAAAATTGGAAGGATGATGATAAGGCTAACGAGGACACCTGTAAGGAGGTAACCGTTAATGAGGACACCCTTTTCAGTACGTTTGCGAAGCCAGCTTGGGATAAAGTTTTCGTCAGCATTATTGAGAAGGATTTGTAATGGTGCGTCAATAGAGAAGGCAAGTGCCGCAATTTGTCCGACCATGTTTGTAAGAGCGTAGATTACGACAAAGAGATTTCCAACTCCCCAAGAATTTCCTAAGATTTGGAAGGCTTGATAAGCACCATTACGCATGAGGTCTTCAGGGATATTATTGCCATCAAATAGCATTCCCATGGCAACTGACCCGAGGATAGCAGAGAGACCTACCATGATTGCCATTACAATCATACCTTTTGGAAATTCTTTTGCAGGATTGCGAGTTTGATTCACATAAGGGGAAATTTTTTCACAACCACCAACTGCAAAGACCAGTAGTGAGATGGTTGTAAAATAAGAAAAATCAAAGTTTGGAATGTAGGTGCTCAGTTGGTCCATGTGTGGTGTCGCAAACTGGATGTCTGGTTTGATGAAAGGCAGACCGACAGCTAAAAGCACAAAGAGTAAAGACATGATTAACATGGCACTTCCTGCCAGGCTACCGATGACTTTAAGAGTTGTCAATCCTTTTGTAGAAAGGTAGAGGAAAAGTCCAAAGATAAGTAAGCAGAGAATAACAATCCAGTGGATGTCAATTTGTTTTAGAAACTGTCCGTTACCTTGCAAGGCCCATCCGAGCGGAATCAGGATTCCTTGAGGCTTTTGTGCGAGGTAAGGAATGTGAACAACCCAGTAGGTCCAAGCAGCAAAGTAGGCTAGACGTTTGGTTGATGTTTTTTCAATCCAGTCACTAACACCGCTTCCGCTTTCCTTAAAGGTAGAACCGAGTTGTCCGACGATGAGGGAATATGGGATAAAGTAGAGCGCGAGGATTAAAACCCAAGATACGACTACTGAAATCCCCTGTTGAGAATAGTTGTTGACGACGTTTCCTAGCCCCCAAACCATGTTGAAAGCAATCAGAGAAACCATCAGCCAATTAAGTTGGTGTTGATCTTTTTTCATAATGTCTCCTTTTCTGATAATTTCAGTATATCATGTTTTTTTGAAAGCGCCTAACAACATTTAAAATTTACTATAAAAAATGTAAAAGTCAGCTAACAGATAGGCACTAGGATTGCTTAGTTGAGAAAATGTTATCCACAACTTGTGGATAACTTAAGGTATCAACAACAACTGTCTCTTTATCGTTTTGATGTGAGAAGAAGAGATGAAATTGATAGAATAGAAAACAATGCAAGTCTTTACAAACCTTGGTATAACAGGATTTTTAGACTGCGTTCGGTTGTAAATCCTATAGACTTGGATTGGAAAGATATTTTGGAAAAACTTGAAAATATTTTCCAAAGAAAAGCTGAAAGTTACTCACAGGTTGTGGATAACTTTATATGGATAAGAAACCCCCTTTGCGCATGACAAGGGGGTTAGGTTATTAATGCTTCGGTAACCAGCTAAGGGTGAAGTCGAGAGTTTTGGCATTGAGTAATTCCTGATGGCTGATGCTTTGTTTTTCTTTCCCGTCCAGTTGACAGTCTTGGACAAAGTAGAAGTGTTCATGATTCTGTTGAGTACGAATATCAAGCCATTTATCTTCTTGAGCTAGATAGACACGAAGGTGGTCAAAGAGCGGAATTCCAAGGTCATAACTTGCTTTTCCTGGGCAGGTTGGGTAAAGTCCGAGAGTAGACCACACATACCAAGCCGATAGACTGCCATTATCCTCATCTCCTGGATAAGCATCCCAGCCAGCTCGAAAGGCTTTTTGACGGAGAGTCTTGATCAAAAGACTGGTATATTGAGGAACATTACTATAGCGGAAAAGATATGGGATATGGAAACTTGGTTGATTTGAAATAGCTAGTTGACCAAATGGTGCTGTTGCCATCTCGCTCATCTCATGGATTTCATAGCCATAACCCGTCGTTTCAAAGAGTGGGAGACTTTGACAAGCTTTCAAAAGATAGTTGCTAAAGGCTTCTTTTCCACCCATTAGTTGGCTAAGTCCAGAAATGTCATGTAAGACACCTAGACTGGCTTGAATAGCTGAACACTCAGCGTAGTCACGGCCCCAACTATAAGGAGAAAAGTCAGGACGGAAGTTGCCATCTACATCACGCGCCCTCATATAGCCCGTTTCAGGGTCAAAGAGGTTTTGATAATTCTTAGAGTAGTGGTCATAGGTTTGGGCTAGTTCTTCTTGCCCTAATTTTGCTGCACAAGTAGAGATACAAAAATCACTGTAAGCATAGTCTAGTGTGTGACTGACACTTTCATGATAATCTGTGGACAAGTAGCCCAGTTCCTGGTATTGAGAAAGGCCATGGCGTCCGTTGATGGCTTTTGGATCTGCCTTGGTTGCAGTTTCGATCATGGCTTTTAGAAATTCTTCTTCAAGTTCAGGTGCCATGTCTTTGCAAGCACTATCTGCTAGTACACCATCAATCAAAGTACCAGGCATCATTCCTCTTTCGTCAGGAGCCAACCACTTAGGGAGATAGCCAGTATCTCGATAGCTATTGAGGAAACCTTCAAGAAACTGACGATAGTGCTCTGGAATAATCAAGGCAAAGAGAGGGAATGAAGTGCGGAAGGTATCCCAAAAACCATTGTTGGTAAAGAGCAGACCGGACTTGATAGTTCCTGAAGCAAGATCGATATGAATGCTTTCACCCTGTTCATTTACCTCATAGAAGGTTTGCGGGAAAAGAAAGAGTCTGTAAAGACAGTGGTCAAAAAATGTTCGGTCTACAGAGCCAGTTTCTACGACATCAAAACGACCTAGAAGGTCTTCCCAACTTTCTTTAGCATCTGCTTTCGTTTCTTCAAAGTCTTTTTTAGGCAGATTAAAGAGAGCCTGTTCTTTAGAAATAAAAGAAGTCGCTAGTTGAACTTGAACTTTTGCTCCAGCCAAGTCAATACGCCAGTCCTGCCCCTCTTGTTTGATAGATAGGATATCCTTAGAGAATTCGAGGGCAGTGAACATGATGAGAGGACTTTTGTTGGTTTCGGTTAATCCGCTTTGGCCTAGGTTGACAGTACGATCATCCACTTGCTCCACTGTCAAATCATCAGTCGCATGCAGATAGAGTGAGATCTTCTTGCCTTGTATCTGTCTTAGTTGAATAGAAGCCCCATAGCAAGTAGGTGTGAGTTGGGTTTCAATCTGATAACGCTCAGAAAAAATTCTGAGATAATGGGGATTGAAAATAGCACGATCAAGGTTATAGGAAGACTGACGATGGAAGAGCGTGTCACCGCTAATTTCTCCTGTAACGGGTGTCAGTAGTAACCAAGAATAATCGCCAATCCAAGGGCTAGGCTGATGGGTTAGTCGAACACCCTGAAATATGGGAAGATGAGGATCGAAAAACCAAGACCCTTCCTGGTCACTAGTTTGTGGAACAAAGTAATTCATCCCAAAAGGCACTCCAGTGTATGGTAGTGTATTGCCTCGTGAAAATGCATGTTTACTGGCTGTTCCAAAACGGGTATCGATGGTTTCAAGTATCGTTTTCATAGAATATCCTTTAGTTGTTTTCTACATTATATCAGAAAATATTGCCTTTAGAAAAGGAGTCTCAAATATAACAATTTTGTAGAAAAATGACTATCATTTGTGTATATATTTTCTGGGCTAAAAGCTATATACTGAAAATGAATCTTGTTTGAAAGAGGCAAAATAGTTTATGGTTTATTCTAAAGAAATCGTCAGAGAATGGCTAGATGAAGTAGCGGAACGTGCCAAGGAACATCCGAAATGGGTGGATGTCTTTGAACGCTGCTACACAGACACTTTAGACAATACAGTTGAAATCTTAGAAGACGGGTCAACCTTTGTACTGACAGGAGATATCCCAGCTATGTGGCTGCGTGACTCGACTGCTCAGCTTAGACCATATCTTCATGTGGCAAAAAGAGACCCTCGTTTACGCCAGACCATTGCAGGTTTGGTCAAACGTCAGATGACTTTGATCCTAAAGGATCCCTACGCTAACTCTTTTAATATTGAGGAGAACTGGAAGGGTCATCACGAGACAGACCATACAGACCTCAATGGCTGGATTTGGGAACGTAAGTATGAAGTGGATTCGCTTTGCTATCCCTTGCAATTAGCTTACCTTCTTTGGAAAGAAACAGGAGAAACCAGCCAGTTTGATGAGACTTTTGTTACAGCGACCAAGGAGATCCTTCATCTTTGGACGGTAGAACAAGACCATAAGAACTCACCTTATCGCTTTGTTCGGGATACCGATCGTAAGGAAGACACTTTGGTAAATGATGGTTTTGGTCCGGACTTTGCCGTAACAGGAATGACTTGGTCAGCCTTTCGTCCGAGTGATGACTGCTGTCAGTATAGCTACTTAATCCCGTCCAATATGTTTGCAGTCGTTGTCTTGGGATATGTCCAAGAAATCTTTGCAGAATTGCATCTAGCTGATAGCGAGAGCATTATTGCTGATGCCAAACGCCTGCAAGCTGAAATCCAAGAAGGAATCGAAAACTACGCCTACACCACCAACAGCAAGGGTGAAAAGATCTACGCCTTCGAAGTAGACGGTTTGGGAAATGCTAGCATCATGGACGACCCTAACGTACCAAGTTTGTTGGCTGCTCCCTATCTTGGTTACTGCGATGTGAACGATGAAGTCTATCAAGCAACTCGTCGCACCATTCTAAGCCCAGAAAATCCTTACTTCTACCAAGGAGAATACGCTAGCGGCCTCGGAAGTTCTCATACCTTCTATCGTTATATCTGGCCGATTGCCCTATCTATCCAAGGCTTGACAACAACTGATAAGGCAGAGAAGAAATTCTTGCTAGATCAGCTCGTCGCTTGTGATGGTGGGACAGGTGTGATGCACGAAAGCTTCCACGTAGATGATCCGACTCTTTACTCTCGTGAATGGTTCTCGTGGGCCAATATGATGTTCTGCGAGTTGGTCTTGGATTACTTGGATATTCGCTAATGCTCTTCGAAAATCAAATTCAAACCACGTCAGCTTCACCTTGCCGTATATATGTTACTGACTTCGTCAGTTCTATCTACAACCTCAAAGCAGTGCTTTGAGCAACCTGCAGCTAGCTTCCTAGTTTGCTCTTTGATTTTCATTGAGTATAAGGAGCACGTTTTCGCTCAACTGATTCTTGCAAAGAATCACAAATCTATTTTTAAATTTAAGTTAGAATGAGGTTTTACTCATGGAAAATGTTGTTGTACATATTATTTCTCATAGCCACTGGGATCGTGAGTGGTATCTACCTTTTGAAAGTCACCGGATGCAATTGGTGGAACTTTTTGACAATCTTTTTGATCTGTTTGAAAATGATCCTGAGTTCAAGAGCTTCCACTTGGATGGCCAAACCATCGTCCTTGATGATTATTTAGAAATTCGCCCTGAAAATCGTGACAAGGTGCAGCGTTATATCGACGAAGGAAAACTCAAGATTGGTCCTTTCTATATCTTGCAGGATGATTACTTGATTTCCAGTGAAGCCAATGTCCGCAATACCTTGATTGGACAAGCGGAATGTGCCAAATGGGGCAAATCAACTCAAATCGGCTACTTCCCAGATACTTTTGGAAATATGGGACAAGCTCCTCAAATCCTTCAAAAATCAGGCATTCACGTAGCAGCCTTTGGTCGCGGTGTCAAGCCAATCGGATTTGACAACCAAGTCCTCGAAGATGAACAGTTTACCTCTCAATTTTCTGAAATGTACTGGCAAGGTGCGGATGGAAGTCGTGTCCTCGGTATTCTCTTTGCTAACTGGTACAGTAACGGGAATGAAATTCCAGTGGATAAAGACGAGGCTTTGACTTTCTGGAAGCAAAAATTAGCAGACGTTCGTGACTATGCATCGACCAACCAATGGTTGATGATGAACGGTTGTGACCACCAACCTGTTCAGAGAAATCTGAGCGAAGCCATTCGTGTGGCAAACGAACTCTTCCCTGACGTGACCTTTATTCATAGCTCATTTGACGAATATGTGCAAGCACTGGAAAGTGCCCTTCCTGAACAATTATCAACGGTCACAGGTGAGTTGACTAGCCAGGAAACGGATGGCTGGTACACCCTTGCCAATACCTCTTCTTCACGTGTTTACCTCAAACAAGCCTTCCAAGAAAATAGCAACTTGTTAGAGCAGGTTGTGGAACCTTTGACCATCATCACTGGTGGACATAACCACAAGGATCAATTGACCTATGCTTGGAAAGTACTTCTGCAAAATGCACCGCACGATAGTATCTGTGGCTGTAGTATTGACGAAGTTCACCGTGAAATGGAAACTCGTTTTGCCAAGGTTAATCAGGTTGGAAACTTTGTCAAGACTAACCTCCTCAATGAGTGGAAACACAAAATAGCAACTCACGAAGCGCAAAGCGAACACCTCTTCACCGTTGTTAACACAGCTTTACATGACAAGGTAGATACTGTCAGTGTTGTGGTTGATGTTGCTACCTGTGATTTCAAAGAGTTACATCCGACTGAAGGCTACAAGAAGATGGCAGCCGTGACCTTGCCAGATTACCATGTTGAAGATTTGGATGGCCATGTCCTTGAAGCCAAGATTGAAGACTTGGGAGCAAGTTTTGGCTATACTTTGCCTAAGGATAAATTCCGCCAACCATATATTGCACGCCAAGTGCGCGTGACAATCCCAGTCCACCTTGCTCCGCTTTCTTGGGCAAGCTTCCAATTAGTTGAAGGCCAAGTAGAATACCGAGATGGTATTTACCAAAATGGAGTCATTGATACCCCATTCGTAACTGTCAGTGTAGATGAAGGAATCACAGTCTATGACAAGACTACAAACGAAGCTTACGAAGATTTCATCCGCTTTGAGGACCGTGGAGATATTGGTAACGAGTACATTTACTTCCAACCAAAAGGAACTGATCCAATCTATGCTCAATTGAAGGGATACGATGTCCTAGAAAACAATGCTCGCTATGCTAAGGTATTGCTCAAACATGACTTGACTATTCCAGTTAGCGCAGATGAAAAATTGGATGCAGAACAAAGAGGTATCATCGAGTTCATGAAACGAGATGCAGGTCGTTCAGAAGAGTTGACAACCATTCCTCTTGAAACAGAAATGACTGTCTTTGTGGACAATCCACAGATTCGCTTCAAGACTCGCTTTACTAATACAGCCAAAGACCACCGCATTCGTCTCTTGGTCAAAACTCATAACACTCGTCCAAGTAATGATTCTGAAAGCATCTATGAAGTTGTGACAAGACCAAATAAACCAGCAGCTTCTTGGGAAAATCCTGAAAATCCACAACACCAACAAGCTTTTGTCAGCTTGTATGATGATGTCAAAGGAGTAACCGTATCCAATAAAGGATTGCACGAGTATGAAATCCTTGGAGATGACACCATGGCTGTAACCCTTCTTCGTGCTTCAGGCGAACTCGGTGACTGGGGCTACTTCCCAACACCGGAAGCTCAGTGCTTGCGTGATATCGAAGTTGAGTTTGCAGTAGAATGCCACCAAGCAGGCGAACGCTTCTCAGCTTTCCGTCGTGCTAAAGCCTTCCAGGTGCCATTTACAGCTCTTCAAGTCGCAAAACAAGAGGGTAGCGTTGCGGCAACGGGTAGTCTCTTTAACCATCCAGCACTCAGCCTGCCACAAGTCTGCCCAACAGCCTTTAAGGTGGCTGAGAATGAAGAAGGTTATGTCCTTCGTTACTACAACATGAGTCAAGAAAATGTTCGCGTGTCTGAAAAACAACAAGCCATTCTTGACTTGCTGGAACGCCCATATCCAGTTCATTCAGGACTATTGGCGCCACAGGAAATTCGCACAGAATTCATTCAAAAAGAAGAAATTTAATTTCAAACAGTAAACATAAACAGAAAGGAGGAGCGAAGAAGTAAGAACCAACTGCTGACTCGCTCCTTTTTGCAGGTGAAAGCAATGACCATTGCAACGATTGATATCGGAGGGACTGGCATTAAGTTTGCTAGTCTGACTCCTGATGGAAAGATTTTAGATAAGACCAGCACCCCAACTCCAGAAACTCTAGATGATTTGTTGGCTTGGTTGGACCAACGCTTGTCAGAACAGGACTATCGCGGGATTGCTATGAGTGTGCCAGGTGCGGTCAATCAAGAAACAGGAGTGATTGAGGGGATTAGTGCTATTCCTTACATTCATGGATTTTCATGGTACCAGGCCCTTGCTCATCACCAACTCCCTGTCCATCTAGAAAATGATGCTAACTGTGTTGGACTTAGTGAACTGCTAGCTCATCCCGAGATTGAAAATGCAGCTTGTGTTGTGATTGGTACAGGAATCGGTGGGGCTATGATTATTAATGGGAAACTTCACCGAGGCCGTCATGGTTTAGGTGGTGAATTTGGCTATATGACAACCATCGAACCAGCAGAAAAGCTCAACAACTGGTCACAACTAGCTTCTACAGGAAACATGGTTCGTTATGTGATTGAAAAATCAGGTCAGTCAGACTGGGATGGCCGTAAGGTTTATCAAGAGGCTGCAGCAGGCAATGCCCTTTGTCAAGAAGCCATTGAGCGTATGAACCGCAATCTTGCTCAAGGACTACTCAATATCCAGTACCTGATTGACCCAGATGTCATTAGCCTAGGTGGTTCTATCAGTCAGAACCCAGATTTTATCAAAGGTGTTCAAAAAGCAGTAGACGCTTTTGTGGAAAGATATGAAGAATATACAATTGCGCCAGTCATCCAAGCTTGCACCTATCACGCAGATGCTAATCTCTACGGTGCTCTTGTCAACTGGTTACAGGAGGAAAACCAATGGTAATTTTTACAGGGCTTAGCCCCAAGCAAGCGCAAGCTGTTGAAGTATTAAAAAATCACATTTCCCTGCCAGATGTAGAAGTGGCAGTTGCTCAGTCTGATCAAGCCTCTATTTCTATCAAGGGTGAGTGCGGACAGTATCAGCTGACTTATGACAAACCTCACCAACTCTACCGTGCCTTATCCGTTCTAGCAACAGCTTTAGCAGAAGGTGATAAGGTAGAGATTGAAGAGCAGGCAGCTTATGAAGAGTTAGCCTATATGGCGGATTGCTCCCGTAATGCTGTAATGAATGTCGCTTCTGCCAAACAAATGATTGAGGTCTTGGCTCTCATGGGCTACTCAACCTTTGAACTCTACATGGAAGACACTTATCAAATCGAGGGACAACCTTACTTTGGCTATTTCCGTGGAGCATACTCAGCTGAAGAATTACAGGAAATTGAAGCTTACGCCCAACAGTTTGATATGACTTTTGTTCCTTGTATTCAGACCTTGGCCCACTTGTCAGCCTTTGTCAAATGGGGTGTCAAAGAAGTCCAGCAACTTCGTGATGTAGAGGACATTCTCCTCATTGGCGAAGAAAAAGTGTACGACCTAATTGACGGCATGTTTGCTACTTTGTCTAAGCTACAGACTCGCAAGGTCAATATCGGAATGGACGAAGCCCACTTGGTTGGTTTGGGACGCTATCTCATCCTTAACGGGGTTGTGGATCGTAGTCTCCTTATGTGCCAACACTTGGAGCGCGTGCTGGATATCGCAGACAAGTATGGTTTCCACTGCCAGATGTGGAGCGATATGTTCTTCAAGCTCATGTCAGCAGATGGCCAGTATGACCGTGATGTAGAAATTCCAGAAGAAACTCGTGTTTATTTAGACCGTCTAAAAGACCGTGTGACCTTGGTTTACTGGGATTATTACCAAGATAGCGAGGAAAAATACAACCGCAACTTCCGTAACCATCACAAGATTAGCCAGGATATCGCCTTTGCAGGTGGTGCTTGGAAGTGGATTGGTTTCACGCCTCATAACCATTTCAGTCGTCTCATCGCTCTTGAAGCAAATAAAGCCTGCCGTGCCAATCAAATCAAAGAAGTCATTGTGACTGGTTGGGGAGATAATGGTGGTGAAACAGCCCAGTTCTCTATTCTACCAAGTTTACAAATCTGGGCAGAACTCAGCTACCGCAACGATTTAGAGCGTTTGTCTGCTCACTTCAAGACCAATACAGGTCTATCCGTCGAGGACTTTATGCAGCTTGATCTGGCCAACCTCTTACCAGACCTACCAGGAAATCTGAGTGGGATCAACCCCAACCGCTATGTCTTTTATCAGGATGTCCTCTGTCCAATTCTGGATAAACACATGACACCTGAACAGGACAAGCCTCACTTTACCCAGGCTGCTGAAACCCTTGCTGCTATTAAGAAAAAAGCTGGAGTCTACGCTTATCTCTTTGAGACTCAGGCTCAGTTAAATGCCATTTTAAGTAGCAAGGTTGATGTGGGAAGACGCATCCGGGAAGCTTATCACGCAGATGATAAAGAAAGCTTGCAACAAATCGCTAGAGAAGAATTGCCAAAACTCAGAAGTGAGATTGAACACTTCCACAAGCTCTTTAGCCATCAATGGTTGAAAGAAAACAAGGCCTTTGGTTTGGATACGGTCGATATCCGCATGGGTGGACTCTTGCAACGCATTAAGCGAGCAGAAAGCCGTATCGAAGATTATCTAGCTGGTTCTATCTCACGTATCGACGAACTAGAAGTAGAGATTCTGCCATTTACTGACTTTTACGCAGACAAGGACTTTGCAGCCACGACAGCCAACCAATGGCATACGATTGCGACAGCATCTACTATTTATACAACCTAGAAATTTATCACAAGTCGTTAAACATCTCCTTTTAAATACATGGAGATGTTTTTTGATTTGGAGGTTGGGAAGGAGTATAATGAAGGTATAATACTCTTCTAAAATCAAATTCAAACCACGTCAGCTTCGCCTTGCCGTACTCAAGTACAGCCTGCGGCTCGCTTCCTAGTTTGCTCTTTGATTTTCATTGAGCATAAGGAACGTTTGGAGGTTTGACCATGAAAAAGCTACTACTAGTTCTAGTTGCGAGTATTCTAGTGTTATCTGCTTGCCACAAGGCAACAGAAGATAGCGTAACTAGTCCAGAAACACCGAGGAATCAACAAACCAAGGAAGTAACCAACTATTTTCACTACCTAGCGGACTCCTATCAAAAGGCTCTTTCCCATGAAAAAGAAGCCAAGGATACAGCTGTTCAATCACCTATGGCTGCTACGGTTGTAGCCATGGAAGAGCTCCAGCTATCTAATCCGACTGATCAAGCCTTGATTATGAAGAACTACTCGGATTTTCAGAAGCTAATCCATTACAAGACCGAAAAGTGGCAGGAAGAGTTTGCAAGCTGGGCTTCTTCTATGGGGTAGTCTTATCATAGACTAGAGCATAGAAACTTTGACGAAAAAAATGAACTCATCAAAAAATTAGAAACAACAACTGTTTCTCAGAAAAGAGTCAGATGGAATATTTTCGGGGTATCCAGTGACAATGCCTATGATTACTTGGTTTTGGATGCCTACTATGACAATCAGGACAAACATTTCTACTTATTTACACTGAAAGATGGGCAAGCACAGGTCTTGCATACCGATAAGACGCTAGAAACTATCAGTGCTGCGAATTTTGAAGTGACTAAAAACACGGATTTAGCACAGGACTTTAAGGAATTTCTATTAAAATCGAGTGTCACTACTGAGAATGAGCCAGATATAGACGATAGTTCTCTAACAGACAAGATAAAAATAGCCATGGAATCCTACTCAGATAGTAGAGGCGAAAGATTTAAGTCGACTAGCCTAGCAAGATATGGTCGTTATTATGGGCTTGCAGTCCCGGATCAGATTATGCAATTTGGGCAAGTCGATGGAGTTAAATATACTTTTAAATGGCATGGATATACTGCTGGTCTTGGAGAAAAACGACTTGAAATCTTGGCCTGTTATGTGAATGAAGCAGGGACAGAAGTGATTCTCTTTGGCTACATGGATGGTCGCCCTACTATTTTACATACTGAGGGGCAACCGAAAATTAATAAAAGCGAAGCGGGTGCTATTATAGATGCCCAGGTTTATTTTGTTGAATTTCACCAACCAATATTAGAACAAGTTTTCAAGTAACAAATATGAGCAACACCTCTTAACAAGCAAGATGTTTCTCGTGAAACACACTTCTCATATAAAAAAGTTCTCCACATAAAATAATTTGTGGAGTTTTTTCTATAATTTGTAGTTTAAACTGTCCTAAAAATAAGAGTATACTATTTTTGTAAACGTTATCAAGACTAAAAATGTGAGATTATGAAGTTTTAGAAAAATAAAAAGGGAGGAAATTATGAATAAGTTTTCAAAAACTTTAAGAGATAATTGGATTTTTCTCTTAATGGTTTTACCAGGAACAATTTGGTTGATTTTATTCTTCTACATTCCAGTTTTTGGGAATGTGGTTGCCTTCAAAGACTACCATATGACTGGTGAAGGATTCGTCCACAGTATTATAAATAGTAAATGGGTCGGACTAGATAACTTTAAATTCTTGTTTAGTTCGAAAGATGCCTTTGTCATCACTCGAAATACTGTCCTTTATAACCTTGGATTTATCTTTATCGGTTTGATTGTGTCAGTTGGTATCGCCATTATCCTTAGTGAACTTCGCTCTAAGAGAATGGTTAAAATCTACCAAACCTCTATGTTGTTTCCTTACTTCCTATCTTGGGTTATCATCAGTTTCTTTACAGATGCTTTCCTAAATATTGATAAAGGGCTTATTAACCACACCTTGGAAGCTCTTGGCATGAAGGGGATTAACTTCTACGCTGACGTCAGTATCTGGCCTTATCTTCTCCTCTTCCTAGGTATTTGGAAAGGATTTGGATACAGTAGTGTTATGTACTACGCAACCATCATGGGGATTGATCCAACTTACTATGAAGCAGCGACAGTAGATGGTGCTAGCAAATGGCAACGTATCCGCAACGTAACGATTCCTCAGTTGACACCACTTGTGACAGTATTGACCATCCTTGCAGTCGGAAACATCTTCCGTGCAGACTTCGGTCTCTTCTATCAAATCCCTCACAACGCTGGTCAGCTCTATAGTGTAACAAACGTATTGGACGTCTATGTCTTTAATGGTTTGACTCAGACAGCAGATATTGGTATGGCTTCAGCAGCCGGTCTCTATCAGTCAGTTGTCGGTTTGATTCTGGTTATCCTATCAAACTTACTTGCAAGACGTGTTGATCCTAACTCAGCACTATTCTAGAAAGGAGGAGCATATGGCAAAAAAAATTCAAAAAGAAAAAATTGATAATGTTGGCATACACTCCTTCAGCAAAAAAGCAGATATCTTCTTTAGTCTTATATCTGGTTTGCTAGCCTTCTCTTGTATCTTGCCTTTCATCTTTGTCATCATTATTTCTGTTACAGATGAGAAGAGTATTGTTCAATATGGATATAGCTTCTTCCCATCAAAATTTGGATTAGATGGTTTTGAGTTTTTGGCTCAGTTCAAAGATAAGATTTTACAAGCGCTCTTTATCTCAGTGTTTGTGACAGTTGTCGGTACATTGACAAACGTCTTTATTACTACAACTTACGCCTATGCCATCTCACGTTCAACATTTAAGTATCGTAAATTCTTTACAATCTTCGCACTACTTAGTATGTTATTCAATGCTGGTTTGGTACCAGGTTACATCGTGGTAACTCAGTTGCTTCACCTTGGTGATACCATTTGGGCCTTGATTGTTCCAATGCTTCTATCACCATTCAACATCATGTTGATGCGTTCCTTCTTCAAGAAGACCATCCCAGAAGCAATCCTCGAATCAGCTCGTATTGACGGAGCTAGCGAAGCTCGTATCTTCTTCCAAATCTGTTTGCCACTTTCACTACCAGGTATCGCAACGATTACACTATTGACAGCGCTCGGATTCTGGAATGACTGGTTTAATGCTCTACTTTACATCAAGAGTGACAACTTGTATCCATTGCAATATTTGCTCATGCAAATTCAAAACAACATGGATTACATTGCTAAGTCAGTTGGGATGTCAGGACAACTTGCAGTTGCCCTACCAAAAGAAACAGGTCGTATGGCCATGGTCGTAGTTGCGACTGTTCCAATTGCGATTCTCTATCCATTCTTCCAACGCTACTTTGTAAAAGGTTTAACTATCGGTGGTGTTAAAGAATAAGAGACGCTGAGAAACAAGCTTTCTCTACCCTATCTAACTTTTCTTTGTTGAAAAGTAGATCACTAAAATTGTTTTAAATTTAAAAATAAAAAAAGGAGTTTTTATCATGAAAAACTGGAAAAAATATGCTTTTGCATCTGCTAGCCTTGTAGCTTTAGCTGCTAGCCTCGCTGCTTGTGGAAACCTTAAAGGTAACAACCAAAAAGCTGCTGACTCAGCTTCAGGTGACAAAACTGTTATCAAAATGTACCAAATCGGTGACAAACCAGATAACTTGGATGAGTTGCTAGAAAATGCAAACAAAATCATCGGAGAAAAAGTTGGTGCTAAATTAGATATCCAATACCTTGGATGGGGTGACTACGGTAAGAAAATGTCAGTTATCACTTCATCAGGAGAAAACTATGATATCGCATTTGCAGATAACTATGTAGTAAACGCTCAAAAAGGTGCTTATGCTGACTTGACAGAATTGTACAAGAAAGAAGGAGCTGATCTTTACAAAGCGCTTGACCCTGCTTACATCAAAGGGAACACTATAAACGGTAAGATCTATGCAGTTCCAGTTGCAGCCAACGTTGCATCTTCACAAAACTTTGCTTTCAACGGCCCACTTCTTGAAAAATATGGAATCGATATCTCAGGTGTAACTTCATACGAAACACTTGAACCAGTATTGAAACAAATCAAAGAAAAAGCTCCAGACGTAATGCCATTCGCTGTTGGTAAAAACTTTATCCCATCAGAAAACTTTGACTACCCAGTTGCAAATGGTCTTCCATTCGTTATCGACCTTGAAGGTGACACTACTAAAATCGTAAACCGTTACGAAGTTCCTCGTTTTGTAGAACACTTGAAGACTCTTCACAAATACTATGAAGCAGGATACATTCCAAAAGACGTAGCAACAAGTGAAACTTCATATGACCTTACTCAAGATACTTGGCTTGTTCGTGAAGAAACAGTAGGACCAGCTGACTACGGTAGCAGCTTGCTTTCTCGTGTTGCTAACAGAGACATCCAAATCAAACCATTTACTAACTTCATCAAGAAAAACCAAACAACTCAAGTTGCAAACTTTGTAATCTCAAACAACTCTAAGAACAAAGAAAAAGCAATGGAAGTGTTGAACCTCTTGAACACTAACCCAGAACTCTTGAACGGACTTGTTTATGGACCAGAAGGCAAGAACTGGGAAAAAGTAGCAGGTAAAGAAAACCGTGTTAAAGTCCTTGATGGATATAAAGGAAACACTCACATGTCAGGATGGAACACTGGTAACAACTGGATCCTTTACATCAACGAAAACGTTACAGATGAACAAATTGCACAATCTAAGAAAGACTTGGAAACTGCAAAAGAATCTCCAGCGCTTGGATTCATCTTCAACACTGACAACGTGAAATCTGAAATCTCAGCTATCACTAACACTATGCAACAATTCGATACAGCTATCAACACTGGTACTGTAGACCCAGAAAAAGCTATTCCAGAATTGATGGAAAAACTTAAATCTGAAGGTGCTTACCAAAAAGTATTGGATGAAATGCAAAAACAATACGACGAATTCTTGAAAAACAAAAAATCTTAAGATAGATTGATTTCGTGTATTCATTCCTAAAAGATGCAATCACTGCCTTGTCTGGATATTTCCAGACGGGGTGGTGATTCTTTTTTGGTAAAAACATATATTTATTTGTATTGATATCTAAATATTTGCTCTGACATATAAGCTTGGACACAGGCACAGCTGAAACAAGATCCGAAAATGGGTCTTGTTTTCAATTTTCGGTCAAATAAATTGCATTCGCTTTCTTGAGAGAGTATACTGGTATAGTTGAATGAAAAATTCTGATAATTTAATCTTAGAAAAGAGAATCAATCTTATGTCAAAAGATATTCGAGTTTTACTTTACTATAAATATGTTCCAATCGAAAACGCGGAACAATTTGCTGCAGACCACTTGGCTTTCTGTAAGTCCATCGGGCTCAAGGGCCGTATCCTAGTGGCTGACGAAGGAATCAATGGAACTGTTTCTGGTGACTACGAAACAACGCAAAAATACATGGACTACGTTCACAGCCTTCCAGGTATGGAAGACCTCTGGTTCAAGATTGACGAAGAAAGTGAGCAAGCTTTCAAGAAGATGTTTGTTCGCTATAAAAAGGAAATCGTCCACCTTGGTTTAGAGGATGATAACTTTGACAACGACATCGACCCACTTGAAACAACAGGTGCTTACTTGTCACCAAAAGAATTTAAGGAAGCCCTCCTAGATGAAGATACAGTTGTTCTTGATACGCGTAATGACTACGAGTACGACCTGGGACACTTCCGCGGAGCTATCCGTCCGGATATCCGCAACTTCCGTGAATTGCCACAATGGGTCCGTGATAACAAGGAAAAATTCATGGACAAACGTGTCGTGGTATACTGTACTGGTGGAGTCCGCTGCGAGAAATTCTCTGGCTGGATGGTTCGCGAAGGCTACAAAGATGTCGGCCAATTACACGGTGGAATCGCGACTTACGGTAAAGATCCAGAAGTTCAAGGGGAACTTTGGGATGGGAAAATGTACGTTTTTGACGAGCGTATTGCAGTCGATGTCAACCATGTTAATCCAACTGTCGTAGGGAAAGACTGGTTTGATGGAACACCATGTGAACGTTATGTTAACTGTGGAAATCCTTTCTGTAACCGCCGTATCCTAGCATCAGAAGACAACGAAGACAAATATCTTCGTGGTTGCACACACGAGTGTCGTGTTCACCCACGTAATCGCTATGTTTTAGAACATGAATTGACACAAGATCAAGTTATCGAGCGTTTAGCAAAAATTGGTGAGAGTCTAGATCATTCTGAAGTTGTATAATAAATATTGAGAGTGGGACAGAAATCGGTAATTCGTTAGAATTCGATTTCGTCGTCTCACCTCCGCACAGTTGAGTAGGGCTGTAAAAGCTGATGAAATCAGCGTAGTAGAGCCCACTCAACCACTGCGTCTTGCTCGATAATCCAAAGACAATTGAGAGGCTAGGACTTTTGTCCCAGCCTTTTTCTATGCTTTTGACCAAAAAATCTTAAATTTGTTTCTGCATCTTTCAGGAAAATGGTGTATACTATATGTAAACGATTTCAAAGGAGACCATTATGGTGAAGACATTTTTTATTCCAAATAAACAAAGTATTTTAGGACAACAGGAGATTCTTACAGCTAAATCAATTTTAGGCTTAGTAGAAGGCCTAGAGTCGCATAGTTATGATGCTGTTTACCTCCGTCAACCGCTCGATCGTCTTGAGTATATCGAGTGTGCTGTTGTGGGAAAATCTCAGTTTCTCTTTAAAGTTCGCTACCTTGACTCTCAAAACGGCTATCAAGTAATTATTCCTGACTTGATTACAAGAGTTGACTGGGAGATAGTAGAAGAGCTCTTGCGGGCTTTGTCTAGCAAGGTTGGTGAAGCAGTTGAGGGCTTGGCAGACTTTGATTTGGAAAACTATTTCCAAGAAACGGTTAAGAGCTATCTAGCGGATAAGGCTGCTCGTTTAGGTTTCTGCCAGGGTATTCTATCACCTGTTTACTTTGACAAGACGGATTTGGAAGCTTTTCTTGGAAATGATGGTTTGGCATGTTTTGAGGCATTGGTCAAAAAAGTTCAAGGGTCTGATGGCTATCCTGCAAGTGCTAAGTTCTACCCAGATGGTGAAGGTAAGGTTCATGGTATCTACCACCTAGCTCAGGGAGTAAAAACCATTTTACCAAAAGAACCGGTGATTCCAGCTCCTTATGTGGAGCAATTAGTTGGCAAGGAGCTTGTTTGGGAGATTGACCTGGTGAAAATCTCTGGAGATGGTTCTAAGCCTGAAGACTATGAAGCAGTAGCTAGACTGGATTACCAAACCTTTTTAGAAGTTCTTCCAAAGGAACTTTGTCAGGATTTGGATGCCAACCAAATAGTGGTAGGACCTGTTTTGGGGGAAGATTTTGAGAACTTAGTAAAAGGTAACTAGAGGCCTAAATGAAAGATACTAGTTTTAAATAATGTGAAAAGGCAGATCGTTTGGTCTGCTTTTGTGTAAACAAAAAATCCTGTCAGAGTGACAGGATTTTATCTTATATAAAAACAAGAACTCGAAGATAGTCAAAAACAAGAGCCATTTCTGCTAGGAAAAAGAGAAATAGAACACCACCGTTGACTAGGACCGCCAAGAGAAGGCGATAGAAGGGATCGGTTTGACTATCCTTGCTAGGTCTTGAGATGAAGTAGAGATTGGCCAAGAGAGTCAGACTAATGCTAATCAAGCAAAGCAATACTGCAAATCGTAGACCATTAAAAAGAGCGAAGAAACTAGCAATACCTGTCAAGAGAACTGGGATAGCCAAGAGTCTGCTATGTGCTTGAAAGGCTCTTTCTAATGTCCAATCACTGTTCTGGTCGACAAAACGTTTGACTACAAATCCACCCATGAGAATTGAAAAGAAGAAGAGACTTGTCGCTACTAGGATGGAGAAGACCGAGAAGAGATTGAGAGACGGGAATTGTTCCCTGAAGTGAGCATCGATGCTTGCCATACGACCATAGTAGCCTTGTTTGGCGTGATAAACTACAAAGAGAAAACTTGTAGCAGAAAAGATAGTTAGTAGCGCAAAGGCGTTATAACTATGTTTTTTATCTGAATCAATGCTTGCTGTTGGCTCTTTGAGAGCACCTTGTAACCAAACCCAAAAATCAGCCAATTCTTCTTTGAAGATTGCAGTTTTTGTAGGGACAGGATCTGGTACAAATGGGCTTTCCAAAGATTTGCTCGGTTGAGGTGCTTCCTTAACGGGTTTTTCTGCTTGGTCTGTCTTTGTTGCCAGTTCTTCTTGTTCTTCAGTCTCTACAGATTCTTCTGACTTGTCTATCTTTTCTGTATTTTCCACGATCTCTTCGTGTTCGCCATTCTCTACTTTTTCTAGGTCAGCTTCTTGTTCTTCAGAATTGACTTGAAGATTTTCTTCAACCACCGGTAATTCTTCTTTTTCTTTTAACTCTTCTTCAGGAATGACTGGGTCAGATGGACTATCTTTTTTCTCATTGCTGGCTGTTTTCTCGAAATCAGCACTTTCGAACCATTCTTGAGTCATGATGGGACCTCCTTTTTATTTCTTGTTTGAGTAGTAATGATTAGCTATTATTAACGATTTCTCGAATTGGGTGAGCGATCTGGTTCGTCTGGAATGTTGATATCTTGACCTGCCTTTGCGACGAGGAGATCTTGCGTATCTTTTTTCTCTACGTTGTAAGGATTGGAGAATTCTTCGTCCTTATTTTCATGATTTCCCTGGACAGGATGAACTCCTTCTCGAGTTCGATGATAAATAGCGCCGTGTTCAGATGAGAGGTTGAGATTGATTCTCTCAAGTTCTTTTTTGGATAACTGGATGACCATATCTTTTTTTGCCTTTAGCTCTACCTTACCGTGCACTTGGATATCGTCTGCAGAGATATGTTCATGGTCTGCTTGGATGCGGCTATCTGTTAGACTGGTTTCAAATACATTGACAATTCCAGTTGTGATCAGTTGGCTATTTTTAATCTCGCTATCAGTGATTCGAAGAAGATAGCCATTTGACAGAATCTTGGCATTGCTGACTTTTGCATTGGCAATCGAAAGGACACCATGGTCGACCTGGGCTGTTAGGTTTTTTAACTCTCTTCCTTTCGGTAGTGATAGAACGACTTCATCATTACGTCTAGAGACTCCGCTTGCGATAAATAGGATTCCCTCGATACTAGAACCTAGAGAATGACGTGTCGTTGACTTGGTGTCTGAAATCTCAAGAGTTTTTTCTTTGATAAAATGTTGAAGATTTTCTTTTTCAGAGATGGTTGGATGATACTGGATGTGGATCTTATCATCGTTTGACTCCGTAATGACGAGCGAATGTTGTGTTAGTGAGATGTTAAGATTTTCGATATCTTGATTGAAAACGAGCTCTTCCATTCGACTTTCAAATACTGGATTTTGTGACATTGCAAGGAGGCTTCTGACACCGTCTGTTTGGATGCCGATGATCATCATTGAAAAACCTATGATACTGGTAACAACACCAAAGATAAGAAATCCTTTTGTTAATTTACGCATGACTTTCACCTCTCTTTCCTCTATTAAGAATCCACTGAATAAGTCGAAGGATTAGTATTCCAAAGAAACGGGTCACATAGGAAGTCGCTAGCAAGACTAGGGATGAAGCTCCAATAGCTAGCAAACCTCCACCAAAAATCAGCGTAAAGGCAGATGTCGATTCAGCCAGAACGTAGAAGCTTTCAAATAGGAGAACGCCTCCTAGGATTAGTCCAGCTGCTGATACAGCAAAGAAGGCTAAAAGTATACTAACCGTAGCGATAAAAATCCCGATGATAGCCATGAGAAGACCAATCCCGACTGGAATCCCAATAGGTGCAGCCAGAAGTGCGAGGATTGCGATTTGTAAAACCTGACGGTTGTTCTTATTGGAATTTTCTTCGTTGATTTTTTTATCAAGAAGTGTAGTCAGGATGTCATGGGCAGCCTCTTTTGGACTACCGAGGCTAGCTATGAGTTCTTCCTCACCTTCTGGACCGGCATCATCAAAGAGTTCTTTGAAGTAGTCCATGGCTTCGATGCGATCAGCTTGAGGAAGCTTCATCAGATAGGTTTCAAGCTGATTCAAATATTCAGTTCTTGTCATGGCGAACGCTCCCTTCTATGATGCCGTTGATAGTGTCAGTGTAGAGTGTCCATTCTTCTCGAAGGGCAAAAAGTTGCTCCTCTCCAATTTCTGTTAAGGAATAGTATTTCCGCATCCGACCTTGGTATTCGCGAGAGTATGTAGTCAGGTAGCGGTTGGTTTCCAGTTTTTTCAAGATGGGGTAGAGAGTCGATTCCTTGATTTTGGCGATGAGTTTAATGGTTTGACTAATTTCATAACCATAGGAATCCCCTTGTTCTAGGATGGCCAAGATGAGGAATTCAATCAAAGCCGCTGATGTTGGAAAATACATGGGGCACCTCCTTTTTAGTATATAAAAATTTTATATATAATTATTCTACACATACATCATACATCTAAATGTAAGCCCTGTCAAGCAATATGTATAAAATTTTTACATATAAAAAATCTTCTAGCAAAAACTAGAAGATTAGAGGATGTTTTGTATCAATTTGGGGCAATGCTTATCTGTAATCCTCATCATAAATGGGCGGAAGATAAAAATACTTGTCTTCGATCTTGATTCTAGCACAGAGGATGCCATCTTGATAGACATATCCGTTAAATGGAGGATAGCTATCCAAGTTTTCTAGGATATTCTCAGGCAAAGAACTAAAATTGTAATCCCTCAAGGCCCCAGAACCAATCAATCTTTCAGTCCGATAAGCCTTGATTTCTTTTTCATATTTTTTGAGAAATTCTTCTCGTTTGCTTTCAAAGAGAGGCAAATCTCCGTCATCTAACTCGTAATAGCGGTCATAACCAGCAATCCAAGAAATATAAACACACAGTAAAGATTTTTCTATCTCTGGAGAGTAGCCAATTGTAAAGTAATTTTCTTTGTCGACCTGCCGATTTTCTACTGTGATAGTCTGTATAAAGTTAGTCATAATAATCTCCGTTTCAAGAATGAACTAGAAAGGCTTCTCATTTAAAAATCTTTTAGCTCATCAAAGATTTCTATAAATTTTTCTTTGTCCATCCCTAAATCTTCAGGTAGTAAATCTAAGATCTCGACCAGGGCATCATAGATATCCTCTCTCTCGATTGTTTCAATAAAACAGTTACGCTTGTCCATTTTATTGAAACCTTGAGTATATTCTCTTATGAGGTCTTCTATGTGTTTCATAGTATCCTCGTTGGGGTTTTCTAGAAGCTTTCTAACACTTGCTCTAGTCTTTCTATATAGAGAGGCTGCTTTTTTTGCGTTTGCGGTTGAAATATTCTCTTGTCCATCCCATGAGCGAAATGGATTGTCTAGGTTTTGGGCTAGCCATTCAGCTTTTCTCGGTTTTGTTATCCAAAGATTCAGTCCCTTGTCCTGCTGTTTTTTATAATATTTTTTGGCTACTTTAGCGGCCTCTTCTGGTAAGCTGCTCATCCAAAACATGCTTAATCGAGGTAAATCTTCTGGTTTGGGAATATCCTCTGCAGTAAAGCCAAACAAATCAACAGTTGAAAAATTGACTAACTCTTTGAACTCTGATAATTTATGGAAATTGAGAATATGACCAGGTTTCCCCCACAATCTTAATTCCCTAAGTCTTGGATAGTTATTCAAGATTTGTGCAAAGTCTATTTCAAGGATGTTAGAACAATGGATGGCTCCTAAATCTTTTAATCCCAGTACCTTAGGTAGAGAACTATCAAGTTGTAATCGTAAGCTGGCTCCATGGTCCTTTACAAGTATTTGACAATTGTTGTTCATGTCTCCTAATAAGACTAGCTCCTCCAAATCATCGTTCAATCTAAGTTCCTCTACGCCTGTCAAATCAATGGCAAGCCGATGTATGGATGTCTTAGAAAAATCCAGTTTTGTTTGTCCATGATTTTTAAGAACTAGTTCTGTAATAAAAGGAGTTGACTGCAAATACTCATATATATTTTTGTGCCATCTCGTTAATGTCAACTTAGATAAACAAGGGAAGACTTTTAATTCTAATGCGTCTTCAAAAGGCGTCCACTCGTCATTGATATTGTGTTTAGAAATACGGCACTCATTTCCTGCAAATGAAACTTTTTCCTTGCTTTTATCTGCTTTCTTAAATAAATCCCTTTTTTCTTTTGGTATTTCTTGCCATTTCAGTTGCCTATAAATATCGTAACCATTCCCCCAAAACATAGCATATGTGTTTGTGCTTTCGGTTGTTAATGGTGTTGTATTACCAATAAAAATATAATGTGACGGTACATGAATATCAACATTACTGAGATGTAAGTTTCTTTCCCAGTACATAAAATCTATATAGAGTGGCTTCAAAGAAGATAGTTCTTCTTCTCTAAGAGGTTGATCTCCTGACCAGTCTAAAGACAGTAGGACAGCTTGCGGCTTTTTCTCCCCCTCTTCTATCTTGGTTATCTGACAAGCTGTGTATTTTTTTAGATGGAAATTGTAAACACAATAGACGTCCCCTGCTTTTGCTAGCATACAAATTTCTCCTTACATGATTCAATGGTCCTTGGTTAATCGAGATTTTTTATCCAATCAAAATTTCTTAATGGTGTTAAAACAATTATAAATGTAGACGTTTATAATTTCAACTTTAGCATCGATTCAACTATCAATTCCCAAAGTAATAATCTTTTATGTACCCAGACAGTGCTACTCCTAATAAATTGTAACCGGAGTTTTCCTAGCTTTATTATACCATTTTTGCGCGGAGGAACAGTAGTATGCTTGGTAAATCTATACTTTGTAAAATGTTGTGAAGATCCAAAAAAACCAGACTCAGTCTGGCTTTCAAAGTGTGTTTATTTGTGGCAAATTCTAAAAACCTTTTTAGAGGATTTTATCCGCTCGATCCACCATAAAGAGGGAGATTGTCATGATGATATCAATCATTAAAAGAGTCAGTACGGCTGGGCTCCAAGAATGGAAGATGTCAAAGCTATAACCAAACAGAGTTGGTCCAAAGGCTGCCAGGATGTAACCACCTGTCTGGGCAAGTCCAGATAATTGGGCTGTCTTTTCAGGAGAGCTAGTTTTGATAGAGAAGCAGACCATGAGATAAGGGAAAAGAGCGCTACAGGCAGTACCAATCAAGAGATGTGTGACTAACCAGTAAAGGAAGCTCTTGCTCGGGTATAGGAGCATAGCAATTCCAAGCATTCCAGCCAGAGAGATGATTGTCAGCATGATTTGACGGTGACGATTGGACAGACGAGTTGTTAAACTTGGAATGGTCATCGAGAAGGGGATACTGATCAGTGAAAAGATAGAAGCCAAAAGGCCAGCGTCTGTATGAGATAGTCCTGCACTGATGGCCATGGTTGGTAACCAAGTCATACTGGTATAAAAGAGTAGGGATTGGAGCCCACCGAATACAATAATAGCCCAAACTTGTTTGTCTCTTAGAATGTTCTCTTTCTTTTGTTTTTTCTCATGTCCTTCTAGAAAATGATTGTGACCATGATTGGGCAACCAGACACCCAAAGTGAGTAGGCAGACAAAGGATAGGCAGAGAATTAAACCTTTCCAAGAGGTCGCCTGAGTAATGGGTACAGAGAGATAGGAAGCAAGAGCCGTTGTAATACCCATAGAGGTCACATATACTGTTGTCAGGAAGCTAATCTTTTGTGGGTGATTGGCCTGAATAGCGCTAGGAAGGAGCACGTTAAAGATCGCAATACTTGCTCCGATGAGTAAAGTTCCCAGATAGAGTAGAGGAAGATTAAAGATACGAATCACTGAACCTATGCTCAATACGATAAGACTATAGGTGAAAAGGTGCTCGAGTCCTATCTTTTGAGCCAAACGGGTCGCAAAAGAGGAGAAGAGGGCAAACATCAAGAGAGGGAGACTGGTCAAAACACCAAGTGAACTAACTTCCACGCCTAAACCTTGAGCAATATCTCCTAAAATAGTCGGTAGGGCTGTAAAAGGAGCTCTTAAGACCGCTCCAATTAAGATAATTCCTAGAATAAAAAAGAGTGATCGTTTTTTCATGTGAACCTCAATAAGCTGATTTTGATAACAGCTTATTTTAATTTTTTTCCCTAAAGATGTCAAGCTAACGTGAGGTAATCCTCGACTTTCCCAACAGAAATCATAGTAAGGAAGGACAATATATTTACTAGTTTTTTTCTGCTATTCAAATAAAAATAGGAAAGTCTGAAAAATTGTGATAAAATAGTGAAAGAAAATCTATACATTGGAGAAGTGCTGTGTCTGAAAATCGTAAATTTAGCGTCTTGATGTCAGTCTATGTTAAAGAAAACCCAGTCTTTCTAGAAGAGGCGGTAGAGAGTATCATACATCAAACGCTCAAACCTAGCGAGGTGGTCATCGTCGAAGATGGTCCGCTGACACCTGAACTGTATCAAGTTTTGGAGAAATTGGAAGCACAGTCTAGTATTCCAATCAAACGTTGCCCACTTGAGCAAAATCGTGGCTTAGGTTTAGCGCTTCAGTACGGCGTCTTACAGTGCCAATATGACGTCATTGCTCGTATGGATACAGATGATATTGCTGTCGAAGACCGTTTCGAACAACAGTTCGAATTGATGGAAACAGAGAATTTGGATTTGCTGGGTGGTCATATTGCAGAATTTATCGATCAACCAGACGAGATTGTGTCTTATCGTCGTGTGCCGATTAAGCATGAGGATATCGTTGCCTACCAGCGTATGAGAAGCGCCTTTAATCACATGACTGTTATGTTTAAAAAAGAAATGGTGCTCAAGGCTGGTAATTATGAGGATGGCCTTTATATGGAGGATGATCTTCTCTGGCTTAATATGATTAGTGCTGGAGCTCGAACTGGAAATGTGGATCAAATCCTATGTAAGGTACGAGTGGGAGCAGGGATGTTTGAACGCCGTGGAGGTCTTCGCTATCTCAAGCTCTATCGACAAGCACGTAAAAGAATGCACGCGCGTGGACAGATTTCTTATGGTGAATACCTGAAAAGTGTTTTAATTCAGGTTGTCGTTGCTCTGTGTCCAGGCTTTGTGCGACAGTTTATATTTTTAAAACTTCTAAGAAAAAGCAAGTAATTGTAGCCAATTAGATTTTAAAAATTTATCTGAAGATTACTAGAAAATGTGATTCTGTGTAGGAGGATACCATTCACATGAATAAAAAAATAACAGATTACGTAATTGATCTGGTTGAAGTATTAAATAAACAACAGAAACAAATATTTTGGGGATTTTTTGATATTGCCAGTATGGTCTTATCAATTATTGTTTCCTATATTCTATTTTATGGCTTGATTAATCCAACCCCGGTAGATTATGTCATTTACACAGCTCTAACCTTCCTTTTCTACCAACTGATGATTGGCTTCTGGGGGCTTAATGCTAGTATTAGTCGATATAGCAAAATCACAGATTTTATGAAGATTTTCTTCGGAGTAACTATCAGTAGTATCTTATCTTATGTGATCTGCTATGCTTTCTTGCCGCTCTTTTCTATCCGCTTTATCGTACTCTTTATCCTATTAACCACCTTCTTGATTCTACTTCCTCGTATCACTTGGCAGTTGATTTACTCAAGACGTAAAAAGGGAAATGGAGATGGAGAACACCGTCGTACCTTCTTGATTGGTGCTGGTGATGGTGGTGCGCTCTTTATGAACAGCTACCAACATCCTACTAGTGACCTTGAACTAGTTGGGATTTTGGATAATGATGAAAAGAAAAAAGGCCAAAAGCTTGGGAAAGTCCCAGTTTTGGGTTCTTATGATGATCTACCAGAATTGGCTAAACGCTACAGAGTTGAAAAAGTTATCGTTGCGATTCCGTCTCTAGATCCATCTGAATATGAACGAATCCTGCAAATGTGTAATCGTATCGGTATAAAATGCTTTAAGATGCCGATGATTGAGTCGGTTGTACAAGGTATCCAACCTCAAGCAGGTGGTTTCCAGAAGATTGATATCACGGACCTGTTGGGACGTAAGGAGATTCAGCTGGATGAATCACGCCTGGGTTCTGAAATCACTGGCAAAACAATCTTGGTGACTGGTGCCGGAGGTTCCATTGGTTCAGAAATCTGCCGTCAAGTCAGTCGATTCAACCCTGAACGTGTCATTTTGCTCGGTCATGGAGAAAACTCTATTTATCTGATTTACCATGAATTAATTCGCAAATTCCAGGAAATTGATTTTGTTCCTGTCATTGCCGATATTCAAGATTACGATCGTTTGCTTCAAGTTTTTGAGCAGTATGAACCAGCCATTGTTTACCATGCTGCAGCTCATAAACATGTTCCTATGATGGAGCGTAATCCAAAAGAAGCCTTCAAGAATAACATCCTTGGAACTTATAATGTTGCTAAGGCAGTTGACGCCGCACGAGTTCCAAAAATGGTTATGATTTCGACAGATAAGGCCGTAAATCCACCAAACGTAATGGGAGCAACTAAACGTGTGGCTGAGTTGATTGTCACTGGATTTAATCAACGTAGTCAATCTACTTATTGTGCGGTTCGCTTCGGTAACGTACTGGGTAGTCGTGGTAGTGTGATTCCTGTTTTTGAACGTCAGATTGCTGAAGGTGGGCCTGTAACGGTGACAGACTTCCGAATGACTCGTTACTTTATGACCATTCCAGAAGCTAGTCGCTTGGTGATTCATGCAGGTGCTTATGCCAAGGATGGGGAAGTCTTTATCCTTGATATGGGCAAACCTGTACGCATTTACGATTTGGCTAAGAAAATGGTTCTACTCAGCGGACATACTGAAAATGAAATTCCAATCGTAGAAGTAGGTATTCGCCCAGGTGAGAAGCTTTATGAAGAGTTGCTTGTGTCTACTGAGTTAGTTGAGAACCAAGTAATGGACAAAATCTTTGTTGGTAAAGTAAATGTCATGCCTCTTGAGATGATCGATCAGAAGATTGAAGAATTCCGTACTTTGCAGGGTTCTGAATTGAAGAGGGCAATCATAGCTTTTGCTAATGAAACAACACATGTGGATTAAATATAAAAAATAAGGTATTATCCGTCAAATCTTCTTTAAGTGGAGGTGACAGGTAATATCTTTTTTCTATATTTAGAGGAATTTTCAGCTAATTTTAAACATATTTGCTCTAAGTGAACAGATATGGTAAAATATAATAAATAACAATAATAGGGAGTATCTTATGATTAACGCTTATAAAAGTTTCTTTAAAGGCTATGTAGATTTTGCAGGCCGTTCAACACGTTCAGAATACTGGTGGGTTTGGCTTGGAAATATGATTCTTTATATTCCTTTCTTCTCAGCATACGGAAATGCTCTGGCTAACTCACGAAACGAGAGTGCTCTTATTACTTTGGGCTTTACCGCTATTATCTATTTTATTTTTGGGCTAGCAATTTTCTTGCCGTCACTTGCTTTGACAGTTCGTCGTTTACGAGACGCTGGTTTCCATTGGGCACTCATCTTTGTTGCCTTTATTCCAATGGTTGGAGGTATCGCACTTTTGGTGCTCCTAGCTATGCCAACAAAGGAAGAAGCAACTCCAGTTATAAACCAAGTCAAAGAAGTTCAAGATGAAGAAGCTGTAGAAGTTGTAGAGGCAATTGAAGCGGTTGAAGCTCAAGAAGTCTCACCTTTTGAAGAAATAGACAAGAACTAAAATAAAACTGTTAAAGTATTTCTAGCTTACAAGATCTTTTAAGGTTGTAAAGCTAGTTCCTAAAAATACTCCCAGGTCTAAATTTAAGATTTGGGAGTGTTTTATGTCTATTACAGTTGCTCTACTAATCTTATTAAGTATCCTAAACGAGAAAAACAATAACAGGGGAGTAGGTTATGATTCAAGCTTATAAGAATTTTTTCAAAGGCTTTTTAGATTTTTCAGGTCGATCAACACGTTCTGATTTCTGGTGGGTTTGGTTGATGAATAATATTTTTTGTATCCCACTTTATATTATCTATTTTCAAATGATTTCGAATGACGGAAAAGAAATAGACCCAATTTCAGGCGTAGCCTTCTTAAGTCTTTATATCATTTTGTTTATGGTGTTATTTATTCCTAGCCTTGCTCTAAAAGTTCGTCGTTTACGTGATGCTGGCCTCCATTGGGCTTTCATTTTTTTCGAATTGATTCCACTGCTAGCTATCTTAAGTGGTTTTGTCTTTCTTCCTGTGCTTTCTCTGGATGGTGTTATCCTTTTAGTTCTGATGGCAATGCCAACCAAGGAAGTGTCTGGCTAATAAATGATAGACTGAAGTAATCACTAGTTTAAAAACACTCCAATTTAATTGGAGTGTTTTTGTTTAGGTTTTCGATTGTAGTTGACGTAAAATGTCTGCTGGTTGATGAGCGACCCAGTCCGGCTGATAGCTTAGAAGTTCAGCTTGTTCACCAAATCCCCAAGTAACAGCTAGTTTTTTAATGCCAGTTTCTTGGGCGCCAATCATATCAAACTTAGTATCTCCTATAAGGACCACTTTTTCTGGGTTCAAGTTATGACTTGCCAAAGCTTGACGGATGACATCTGCCTTGTGCACTGCTTGAGGACTTGAACCATAGATGCCGGCAAAGAAATGATCGATTTCAAAATGAGCGGTCATATGGACTGCTGTCGGAGTATTTTTTGTTGTCGTGATATAGAGAGGATATTGTTGAGCTAGTTCAGCGAGTATTTCCTTGATTTGTGGAAATAGCTGGGCTTCGTAAACTCCTTTTTCCTTATAATAGGAGCGATATAGCTGAATAGCTAGCTCAATCTGATCGGGCGAGAGGCAACTAGCAAAACTAGTCTCCAGTGGAGGACCCATAAAACCACGGATGGTTTTTGCGTCTGGACTAGGGACTCCAAGTTGTTCAAAAGTATAGGTGAAGCCATTGTGAATACCGATAGAGCTATCCACAAGGGTTCCATCTAAGTCGAAAAAGATGGCTGATAAGGATGACATTAATTCTCCTAGTAATCTTGAAATTAGTCGCCGAAGATTTCTTTTTGAAGACGACGACCTGTCGGTGTGGCTGCGAGACCACCTTCAGCAGTTTCACGAAAGGCAGTTGGGAGACTAGAGCCCACTTGGTACATGGCATCAATGACTTCGTCAACTGGGATTTTTGATTCGATGCCAGCTAAAGCCATATCAGCTGCGATGAAGGCGAAGCTTGCTCCCATGGCATTACGCTTAACACATGGAACTTCAACTAAACCTGCAACTGGATCGCAGATAAGACCGAGCATATTTTTGATAACGAAGGCGATGGCCTGACTCGCTTGGTAAGGACTTCCGCCTGCAGCGAGGGTTAGAGCGGCAGCACTCATGGCTGAAGCTGACCCCACTTCCGCTTGGCAACCGCCTTCGGCTCCCGAGATAGAAGCGTTGTTAGCAATGACGAGCCCAAAAGCACCAGCAGCAAAGAGGAAATCTAGTTGTTGTTCATGAGTTAGATTCAATTTTTGAATAGCGGATGTGAGAACTGCTGGAAGACAACCTGCACTACCAGCGGTTGGTGTTGCACAAACAAGGCCCATCTTGGCATTGTGCTCATTAACGGCAATAGCGTTACGAGCAGCAGACAAGACAGTAAAGTCTGATAAGGTCTTTCCCTTTTTGATGTAGTGGTCTAGCTTTGCAGCGTCACCACCTGTTAAACCACTACGAGATTTCTTTTCGTTGAGTCCGAGTTCAACAGATGCCTTCATGACTTCAAGATTGCGCTCCATGAGGAGAAGAACTTCTCCACGCTCACGACCAGTTAGCTCAAATTCAGTCTTAATCATGAGTTCGGCAACATTTCCTTGGAAATCAAGTTCGGCTTGTTCGACTAATTCTTTGATAGAGTAAAACATATTTTCTCCTATTGAAAGAAATTGACATTGTGCAAATGAGGAATTTTTCGAATCTCTTCGATAGATTCTTCACAGTTGCGACTATCAACTTCGATGATCATGATTGCTTTCTCGCCAGCTTTTTCTCGAGTGACATTCATTTGGGCGATGTTGATATCAAAGCGAGAAAGAGCTTCTGTCACATGAGCAATCATACCAGGAACATCTTGATGAACGATGATGATGGTAGGGGTGTTCATGTTGAGAGATATGGCAAAGCCATTTAATTCTGTCACCTGAATATTTCCACCGCCGATTGAAATTCCTGTTACGCTGATAGTCTTACGATCGTTCTTAACAGTGATTTTCGTAGTATTTGGGTGGGGAGCATTACTGTCCTTTTGGATGGTCCACACGATTTTAATGCCACGCTTGTGGGCAATTTCTAAACTATTTGGAATTTCAGGATCATCCGTATCCATTCCCAAAATACCAGCTACAAGGGCAAGGTCTGTCCCGTGTCCACGATAGGTTTTTGCAAAAGAGTTAAAAAGCTGGAATTCAACCTCCGTTGGAGTATCATCAAAGATAGATGAAACGATTTTACCGATACGAACAGCTCCTGCCGTGTGACTACTAGATGGCCCAATCATGACTGGTCCAATGATATCAAAGACAGATTGAAAACGAAGTGATTGCATCTGTTTCCCCTTAAAAAGTTTCTTACCTCTATTATAGCAAAGTTTAGATGTAAGTGCTTATTTACATTCTGAAATATATAAAAAGATTAAAAAGCTTTTATAACAAGGGTTTTGTAACAAAAAGTGGCTTTTTTAAGTAAATAAATCACAGTTTTGTAACATTTCTACACAAATTCGTTAACAAATAGTAACATTAGAAAGGTATCATGGTAGTATAAGAAAAAAGGAGAACTTTTTTAAATGAAATTTAACATGAAGACTAAACTTGCAGGATTTGCAGTTGTACTTGCTTTCCTTGCACCATCATTTACTTTTGCACAAGAAACAAAAACTTATACAGTTAAACCTGGAGACACTCTTTCAGAAATTGCTGAGACATACAACACAACAGTTGAAAAATTAGCTAAATTGAACAACATTAAAAATGTTGACCTTATCTTTATTGACCAAGTATTGGTTATCGATGGGGAAGCTCCAGTTGCCCAAACTACAACAACAGAAGCACCTGTAGCAGAAGTTGAAGAAACTCCAGCAGTTGCTGAAACTGCTGTAGAAGAAACTACATATGAAGCAACTTATGAAGCTGCTTACGAAGCTGCTTACGAAGCTCCAGCACCTGCAGCAGCAGAAAGCTACTCAGCTCCAGCAGCAACTGTAAGCGGATCTGAAGCAGAAGCTAAAGAGTGGATTGCTCAAAAAGAATCAGGCGGTAGCTACACAGCTACAAACGGACGTTACATCGGACGTTACCAATTGACAGATTCATACTTGAACGGTGACTACTCAGCTGAAAACCAAGAACGTGTAGCAGATGCTTATGTTGCAGGACGTTACGGTTCATGGACAGCTGCTAAGAACTTCTGGCTTAACAACGGTTGGTACTAAGAAGATATAGAAAAGGAAGTCTCAATGGCTTTCTTTTTTGTTTATAAAGATGTCAACTTCTCGCTCTAGCTCTGTTAGTAAGTGTTCATCTTCTACTAGTTTAGCTAAGGAGAGTCCATTTTGTATCAACTGAGCATCATTATCACAATGCCAATACGAATATAGGAAAACGCAAGTGTATCATACTGTTTGCTTACTTTTGCCTCCTCTAAGAGAGTGTAGCAAAGCTGTTTGCAAAGCAACTTATCACCATTGTAAAGATAAAGAGTTGAGAGATTCAGAAGCAACATCATACGAAGTTGAAAGACAGGACTATAGTGTTTATAAACCTCTAGTCGTTCTAGAATTTTTTCAGTAATCTGATGAATATACTCCATAGGAAAAGCAAAGAGAATGGTATTAAGGACTTTGAGGTCGCTCTCATACCAGGTATCTTGTTTCTCAATATTATCCCATAGTCTGTTTACAATGTTGTCAATCTTACTTGACAATTTTTCTATCCCATTTTTACGGATGTAGATAACGATTTCGAGCATATCTTGTAACTGCTGGATGGGGAAATCATGGTGTGTTTTTAGATAATGTTGGCATTCTTTGAGTAATTTACTTAAGTCGTTCGTACCACTAATAGAAGCCATTTTTAGAAAAGTCTGCATGATAGTTGATCGTTCGCTTGGGTGGTAGAGATGACAAATATATTCAAACTCTTCAAAACTCATATTGATTTGCCGGAGAAGAAACTCCATATTCTCATATTTTGGAGTTGTTTTTCCACTTTCGATTTTTGATAGGCTAGTTCTTGAGAGAACCCCTTCACAAACTTCATCTTGGGTTAATCCTTTTGACTCACGGATTTCTTTATAAACATTTCCAAAATCGTAGCGCATGTTCTCCTCCTTGTTCGTGAAAAAAGTTAACAAAAAATTGAATTCTATTAAAAATATTGTATCATAAGAATATATAAAACAAATAAAAAATATTTTGTATTTTAGTATGTAAAGGAGAATCGTTACATGAAACATTTTTTTGCAGGAATTGGTGAAATTCATTTTTTGTTATTTTTATTATATCTAAGCATGTCTACTAGTCCAATTATTGGACTAGTGATTGGACATACTAAAATAAATCTAATAAATTCTATTATTATGGCTCTTGGTATGATATTGGCATTAATTTTGGTATTATCAAGGGTGTATAGAAAATATTTTTATAGAGACGAAGATGACTAAAGTTTTTATCAATAATTGGCTCCATAATATCTATAGGGAATTTACCCACTACAAATATTATAAAGCCCTAAAAAAGAGCCGTTTAAGGCTCTTTTTGTGTGTTTGCATTTGATGAGAGATCATTATAAACATTGGTGTTGAGGGCTTACAAGTTTATGGAATTTCGCCATCTAGATTATTAGTTAGATGAACTGGTTGTATTGCTATTAGACTCTGATTGAGAACCTGAAGAATCAGCAGTTTGACCTCCTCCACTGCTAGCATTATCAGTTGAGTATTGGTCTGTTGCAGGTGCTTGGGAATTAGATATGCTTCCATTTGTTTCTGGATAGCTTTGAATATAGCTACTATCTTCTGAACGGCTGGCTTCTAGTCCGGCATCTCTAGTAGTCGTTTCTGTTTGGGTAGTTTTTTCTTCTTCTTTTTTGGTCAAGACTTCAACTTGTTTTTGGAATTTAGAGATTAGTTCTTGAATTGGTTTTATCTTTTCTTCAAGAGCAGCTTGGTCGCTGGCAGAATTAATGTTTTTAATGATGTCTATTATTTTTTGCAAGGAAGTAATGGCTGTCTCAAGTGTTTGTTTATCTTGAAACTGGCTATCAGAATCCTTTATATCTAATTTCAAAGCTTTTTCACTATAATGATTTGTGACTTTATCGGCAGTAGAAGCGAGAAAGTCTGCTAATGTCTTTTTGCCTTCATCAGTAGTTGGTTTTAATTCTTGAATTTTTTTCCAATCATCTATAATGGTTTCAGAATCGATATTAAAGTCTTTAATAGCGTTTTTTACTTGTTCGACATCTTGTTGATTTTTTTGTTGTTTGATGAGAGCAACGTTCCCTCTCTCTGCTTGAACACGCTCTTGATGAATGACTAAGCCTGCCAAAAGTCCAAACCCTGCAACAATTATAATAGTAAAAATGGTATTTTTTGATTTTAGTATATCTTTGTAGTTGTTCACAATCGTTTTATTTTACGCACATGAATGATGATATATGTAAGGAATCATATGCGTATTCCTCCTTATAACAGTATATCATTTTTAATTGATTTTAAAAATAAGTTTTTAAAGAGAATAGGGGTTTAGGGATGAATTAATTTCTTTTGTATCCTATCTTCATGTATTTATAAAAGAGGTGGCTAGGTTTGTCAGCATCTTCCTTGTCTTCTCTATCTAAGCGTGTTATAATGAAAATTGCTCAAACGACCTTCAATCGTGATAGCAAACACGACCTTCAATCGTGAATAAACGAATAGATGGGAGAACTACCATGAGTGATAACTCTAAAACACGTGTTGTCGTGGGGATGAGTGGTGGTGTTGATTCGTCGGTGACGGCTCTCTTGCTCAAGGAGCAGGGCTACGACGTGATCGGTATCTTCATGAAGAACTGGGACGACACAGATGAAAACGGCGTCTGTACGGCGACCGAAGATTACAAGGATGTGGCTGCGGTAGCGGACCAACTAGGTATTCCTTACTACTCTGTCAACTTTGAAAAAGAGTACTGGGACCGCGTTTTTGAGTATTTCCTAGCGGAATATCGTGCAGGACGCACGCCAAATCCAGATGTGATGTGTAACAAGGAAATCAAGTTTAAGGCCTTTTTGGACTATGCTATGACCTTGGGAGCAGACTATGTAGCAACTGGGCACTATGCCCGTGTGGCGCGTGATGAGGATGGGATTGTTCATATGCTTCGTGGTGTGGACAATGGCAAGGACCAGACCTATTTCCTCAGCCAGCTTTCGCAAGAACAACTCCAAAAGACTATGTTCCCATTGGGACATTTGGAAAAGCCTGAAGTTCGCAAACTAGCAGAAGAAGCAGGTCTTGCGACTGCTAAGAAGAAAGACTCGACAGGGATTTGCTTTATTGGAGAAAAGAACTTTAAAGAATTTCTCAGCAACTATCTACCAGCCCAGCCTGGTCGTATGATGACTGTGGATGGTCGTGATATGGGTGAGCATGCCGGTCTGATGTATTATACGATCGGTCAGCGTGGTGGACTCGGTATCGGTGGGCAACACGGCGGTGACAATGCCCCTTGGTTTGTTGTCGGAAAAGACCTCAGCAAGAATATCCTCTATGTAGGCCAAGGATTCTACCATGATTCGCTCATGTCAACTAGCTTAGAGGCTAGTCAGGTTCACTTTACTCGTGAGATGCCAGAGGAATTTACATTAGAATGCACGGCTAAATTCCGCTACCGTCAGCCTGACTCTAAGGTGACGGTTCATGTCAAAGGAGACAAGGCAGAGGTCATCTTTGCAGAACCACAGCGCGCAATCACACCAGGACAGGCAGTTGTCTTTTACGACGGTGAAGAATGTCTTGGTGGTGGTTTGATTGATAACGCCTACCGTGACGGCAAGGTGTGTCAGTACATATAGATTGACAAATTTGCTCAATCTGCTACAATAATAACAGCAATAGAAATGATGGTCAAAGCTCATGGATGTTGCAGGCTTTTTTGTCCTGCACTTCTTTGGAGTTTTGACTGTTTTTGTGTCGTTTTAAGGAAAGGGCAAGATGATTCAACAAGACTTTCGGACAAAAGTAGGAAATACAGTTTTTGGCGTTCGGGCGACAGCTTTGATTCTTCAAAACCGCAAGCTCCTAGTCACCAAAGATAAGGGCAAGTATTACACTATCGGCGGAGCGATCCAAGTTAATGAAAGTACAGAAGATGCGGTGATCCGTGAAGTGGGTGAAGAATTGGGTGTCAAAGCTCAAACTGGACAGCTAGCTTTTATAGTTGAAAATCGTTTTGAACAAGACGGCGTATATTATCACAATATCGAGTTTCATTATTTGGTAGACTTACTTGAGAATGCCCCGTTGACCATGCAGGAAGATGAGAAAACGCAACCCTGTGAATGGATTGACTTGGATAAACTCGAGGATATCCAGCTAGTTCCAGCCTTTTTAAAAACAGCCTTACCAGATTGGGACGGCCAACTAAGACACATCCATCTTGAAGAATAGGAGAGAAAATGACTTATAATTTTATTGAAGAATACGATATTATTGTAATCGGTGCGGGACACGCTGGGGTTGAGGCTTCCTTGGCCGCTAGCCGTATGGGTTGCAAGGTCTTGCTTGCGACTATCAACATTGAAATGCTGGCTTTCATGCCTTGTAATCCTTCTATCGGTGGTTCTGCCAAGGGGATTGTCGTGCGTGAGGTCGATGCCCTGGGTGGGGAGATGGCTAGGACCATTGACAAGAGCTACATCCAGATGAAGATGCTCAACACTGGTAAAGGGCCGGCCGTTCGTGCCCTTCGTGCGCAGGCTGATAAGGAACTTTACTCTAAGGAAATGCGCAAAACGGTTGAAAATCAAGAGAATCTCACTCTTCGTCAAACTATGATTGATGAGATTTTGGTGGAAGAAGGCAAGGTTGTCGGTGTTCGTACAGCTACCCATCAAGAGTATGCTGCCAAGGCCGTTATCGTAACCACAGGGACAGCTCTCCGTGGGGAAATCATCATCGGAGACCTCAAGTATTCATCAGGTCCAAACCACAGTCTGGCTTCTATTAACCTAGCTGATAATCTCAAGGAATTGGGTCTTGAAATTGGTCGTTTTAAGACAGGAACACCTCCACGTGTCAAGGCTTCCTCTATCAACTACGATGTGACAGAGATTCAACCAGGAGATGAAACACCAAATCACTTCTCTTACACTTCACGTGATGAAGATTATGTTAAAGACCAAGTTCCGTGCTGGTTGACCTACACCAATGGTACCAGCCATGAGATTATCCAAAACAACCTCCACCGTGCGCCTATGTTTACAGGTGTGGTCAAGGGAGTAGGACCTCGTTACTGTCCGTCGATTGAGGACAAGATTGTTCGCTTTTCGGACAAGGAACGCCACCAACTCTTCCTTGAACCAGAAGGACGAAACACAGAAGAAGTTTATGTTCAAGGACTTTCAACCAGTCTTCCTGAGGATGTCCAACGTGACTTGGTTCATTCCATCAAAGGTTTGGAAAATGCAGAGATGATGCGAACTGGCTATGCAATCGAGTATGATATGGTCTTGCCGCATCAGTTGCGTGCAACTCTGGAAACCAAGAAAATTTCAGGTCTCTTTACTGCTGGTCAGACAAATGGAACGTCAGGTTACGAAGAAGCTGCTGGCCAAGGGATTATCGCTGGTATCAATGCGGCTTTGAAAATCCAAGGCAAGCCTGAGTTGATTCTAAAACGAAGCGACGGTTATATCGGAGTAATGATTGACGACTTGGTGACCAAGGGAACCATTGAACCTTACCGTCTCTTGACCAGTCGTGCAGAATACCGTCTTATTCTCCGTCATGACAATGCGGATATGCGTTTGACTGAGATGGGTCGTGAGGTTGGTCTTGTTGACGATGAACGCTGGGCTCGTTTTGAAATCAAGAAAAATCAATTTGACAATGAGATGAAGCGTTTAGACAGTATCAAACTCAAGCCAGTTAAGGAAACCAACACTAAGGTTGAAGCGATGGGATTCAAGCCGTTGACAGATGCAGTGACAGCCAAGGAATTTCTCCGTCGCCCAGAAGTCTCTTACCAAGATGTAGTGGCCTTTATCGGGCCTGCTGCTGAAGAGCTAGATGACAAAATTATCGAATTGATTGAAACAGAAATCAAGTACGAAGGCTACATTTCAAAAGCCATGGATCAGGTTGCCAAGATGAAGCGTATGGAAGAAAAACGCATTCCAGCCAACATCGACTGGGATGACATTGACTCTATTGCGACAGAAGCGCGCCAGAAGTTCAAACTCATCAATCCAGAAACCATTGGGCAAGCCAGCCGTATTTCTGGAGTTAACCCAGCAGATATCTCCATTCTTATGGTGTATCTAGAAGGCAAAAATCGAAGCATTTCAAAAAATTTAGAAAAGAAAGCTGATTAAAAACAAAGCGCTGAATTCTCTTTTTGGGAATTCAGCTTTTTTAGATTTTTTCTTCTTTTTTCGAATAAAAAAGAAAAGGAGAAATGATAATGCTCACAGTAGAAGAAAAAACTTTTTTAGCTCACTATAAAAAAGCTTTATATCACCGTTTTTATGAGGTCGAACGCTTTGCTTCCTTGTCTGAAAAGTTGTGTAAACGTCCGCCACAGGCTGACAAGAACTAGACTTTTTGATATACTAGAACAAATTAAGATATAGGAGAGAATGTATGAGTGTATATGGTAGATTAGAAGACGAACCAACTCCAACTTGGATGGGAATCCAGGATGATTCAGTAGAGAATGAGGAGCAACTTGAGGTTGAGACTCGTCAACCTGCCCGCTTACCATTTTTTAATATTCTCATTTTGAGTACTATAGTGGTGCTTGTGTCCGTAATCCTCCCCTTCTTCTTAGGATTGATAAGTCCTGAGCAGTCTCAGGATTTTTATATTGGATGGGCTATGCATCAGAGCGGAGATATCTACACAGATTATTTTGGAACTAGTGGTCTCCTCTATTATTTTTTACAGTATGTAACTCAGGGAAGTATTTTGTTTGCCGTCTTTAATTGGTTAGCTTTAGTAGGTGCTGGACTCTTTCTTTTTCGTTCGGCTTACAATCTGACGGAACAAAATAAACAATCACAACAAGTATTGACAGTCTTTTATATCCTGGCTAGTGCTCTTAGCTTTGGTGGCGGCTATGCAACTATTCTTGCTCTCCCATTCTTGTTCTATGCTCTAAGTTTAGTGACGGCTTATTTGGCAGAACCAAACCAAGATAAAGGTTTCTTGCGTATTGGAGCTAGCTTAGCTCTAGCATTTTTCTTTGCACCTTTGGTTACAATCTTGTATGCATTCGTCTTGTTTTTTGCAGTAACAGCTTTTAATGTTGGGCGCAATAAATTGACTCATGGCCTTTATCAATTTTTTGCTGCGGGCCTTGGTTTTTCAATTTTCTTTTATCCAATTGGTTACTACACGGTTTATAAAGGCAGTTTTGGAAATGCGATTAGTCAAATACTCTACCCAGTAGATAGTTTGAACTTTATGTCTAACCCGGGATTGCTAGACAACATCCTTTTCTATGGATTGTTAGCCATTGCTCTTGGAGCGTTGACGATGGCATTTACAGGTCTCTTCCAATCTAAGCCATTGAAACAGTCAGTCTTATCAATCTTTGCTGCAATAGCTGTCATTTTGGTATTGGTTTTAGAAATTTTTTCTACAGACCAAATCCACGGCAGTCGCATGGTTGAGTTACTTCCTTTCTTGTCCCTTCTTTTACTTGCTGGAATTCCTACAGAGAAAGCAGAAGGGGCCAATCGTCGTAGACGATCTAGAGAAGAAACTTCAGTATGGGGTACTTTTGTAAAAGGGAATGCCTACCTACCAATTTTAGCTCTCATTTATCTATTTTCAGCTCCTCTAGTATCGCGATATTTGCTCCATACTGCACAATATCAAGAACGAACTAGTATTGAAGCTAAGGTTAAAGGGGAAACGCAGGCTACAGATCGTATCTATGTTTGGGATGATCAGACAAGTAGTTATAAGGCAAGTGAACGCTTGGCTGCTAGTCAGTTGTTATCACCGAGATTGCATACAGGACTTGATGCAAATCGTACCAAGCTTGTAAATGATCTACGAGATAATCAACCAAAGATGATTGTAGTAAATACAAAAACAACCCTATGGACAGAAGTTGAGCAACTTTTAGCTGAAAATTATCAAGCGGTTCAAAGTGAATTCAAAGACTTTAAACTCTACAAATTAAAATAAAAATTATCAATATCTTGTGTAATTTTAAAAAATTTTTATTTTTTGACACAAGATATTGATTTTTATTTTTTTAGTGATATAATACTTTTTAGAATCAATATTATATTTAAGAAAAGGGTATGGATATGATTGTACTGGAAGAGAAGGCTGTCCCTGATCCGACTTTATTCGTCGAAAAGCGTGACGGTAGACGTGTAATTTTTGATGTAGACAAGATTGACAAAGCGCTTCATAAGGCTGCTGAAAAGGTTATGGATGTAACCCCTTTGGTTGAAAAGCGACTTAGCACCCTAGTTGAACGTATCGTTGAAGAGATTCATAGTCGTTTCCCGCAAGGTGTAAAAATCTACGAAATCCAAAATATCGTAGAACACGAGTTGTTGGAAGCTAAAGAATACGCCTTGGCCGAGGAGTATATTACTTATCGGACCCAGCGTGATTTTGAGCGCTCTAAAGCGACAGACATCAACTTCAGTATTCATAAACTGCTCAATAAAGATCAGGCAGTTGTCAATGAAAATGCCAATAAGGACAGTGACGTCTTTAATACTCAGCGTGACTTGACGGCAGGGATTGTTGGAAAATCAATCGGCCTTCAAATGCTTCCTAAACATGTGGCTAACGCTCATCAAAAAGGAGATATCCACTATCACGATTTGGACTATAGCCCCTACACGCCTATGACTAACTGCTGTTTGATTGATTTCAAGGGCATGTTGGAAAATGGCTTTAAGATTGGGAATGCTGAGGTAGAAAGTCCTAAATCTATCCAAACTGCGACGGCGCAGATTTCTCAAATCATCGCCAATGTTGCTTCTAGCCAGTACGGTGGTTGTTCAGCAGACCGGATTGATGAAGTCTTGGCTCCATACGCAGAGAAAAATTACCAAAAGCATCTCAAAGATGCAGAGGAATGGGTTCTGCCTGACAAGCGCCAAGAATACGCTTGGAAAAAAACGCAAAAAGACATCTATGATGCCATGCAATCTTTGGAATATGAAATCAATACCCTCTTCACTTCAAATGGACAAACGCCATTTACTTCTCTTGGTTTCGGGCTAGGAACCAGTCGCTTTGAACGTGAAATTCAAAAGGCAATTTTAAACATTCGAATCAAGGGGCTGGGTTCAGAACACCGTACAGCCATCTTCCCTAAACTCATCTTCACCCTAAAAAGAGGACTTAACTTGGAAGAAGATTCACCTAACTACGATATCAAGCAGTTGGCTCTTGAGTGCGCAACTAAGCGCATGTATCCGGATGTCTTGTCTTACGATAAGATTGTCGAGTTAACAGGCTCCTTCAAGGTTCCTATGGGCTGCCGTTCATTCCTTCAAGGTTGGAAGGATGAGAATGGAGTAGAGGTTAATTCGGGCCGTATGAACCTAGGTGTCGTGACGGTCAATCTTCCTCGTATCGCCCTCGAATCTGAAGGAGACATGAATAAGTTCTGGGAAATCTTCAACGAGCGTATGAATATCGCGGAAGATGCTCTTGTTTATCGTGTGGAGCGAACCAAGGAAGCCACTCCAGCCAATGCCCCAATTCTTTATCAATACGGAGCCTTCGGACGTCGCCTTGGAAAAGAAGAAAGCGTTGACCAACTCTTTAAGAATCGTCGTGCGACCATCTCTCTAGGCTATATTGGCTTGTACGAAGTGGCGACCGTTTTCTTTGGCAATCAATGGGAAAGCAATCCAGAAGCCAAGGAATTTACACTGGATATTATTCGTGATATGAAGCGCCGAGTAGAAGAGTGGTCTGACCAATATGGTTATCACTTCTCTATCTATTCGACACCATCTGAAAGTTTGACAGACCGTTTCTGCCGTTTAGATACAGAGAAATTTGGCTCTATTCCAGATATTACAGATAAAGAATACTATACAAATTCCTTCCACTATGATGTCCGCAAAAATCCAACACCATTTGAAAAGTTGGACTTTGAGAAGGTCTATCCAGAAGCAGGTGCCTCAGGTGGCTTCATCCACTACTGTGAGTACCCAGTTCTCCAACAAAATCCAAAAGCTTTGGAAGCTGTGTGGGATTATGCTTATGACCGTGTCGGTTATCTCGGGACCAATACTCCGATTGACCGTTGCTACAAGTGTGATTTTGAAGGAGATTTTGAACCGACAGAGAGAGGCTTTGCTTGTCCTAACTGTGGGAATAATGATCCTAAAACAGTAGACGTTGTTAAACGAACTTGTGGCTATCTCGGAAATCCTCAAGCTCGTCCGATGGTCAATGGACGTCATAAGGAAATTGCTGCGCGTGTCAAACATATGAACGGTTCTACTATTAAAACGGCTGGACATGAAGTGAGAAATTAGAAAGAAAAAGAATGGGAAAATATCAATTAGACGATAAAGGCAAGGCCTTGGTCCAACGCTTCCACGAGAAACATTCAAAGGGTGGGGTCAATAAAAAAGACCGAGTGGCTAGCCTTAGAGAACAATTTTTAAACAAGAACAAGAAAAAGTGAGAGTTGCCTCTCGCTTTTCTCTTAGCTGGAGGTAAAAATGATACTACGCAGACCAAGATTGGCAGATAAAGAAACAGTTTTAGAGATGATGGCAGAGTTTGAACAGACTCAATCAGCCCACGATGGCGGATTTTGGGATACTGAGAACTTTGACTACGAAGACTGGTTGGAGGCAAATATGCAGAAAGAAATGGGAATAAATTTGCCTGAAAATCGTGTTCCTTCTATTCAATTTGTATCATTTGATGATGTAGGTGTTGCTCTAGGATTTTTGAATCTGCGATTGAGACTGAATGAGGGTTTGCTGAACTATGCTGGCCACATTGGCTACTCTATTCGTCCATCTGAAAGGGGCAAGGGTTATGCTAAAGAGGCCCTCAGCCAAGGTCTGCAAGTGGCTAAGGAAAAGAATATCAAACGAGCGCTTGTGACTTGTAGCACTGAAAATCCTGCCAGCCGAGCGGTTATCTTAGCTAATGGTGGGAAGTTAGAGGATGTTCGTAATGGAACGGAGCGTTATTGGATAGAGTTGGAGTAGAAGGATGACATGGAATACACCAAAGCCTGGCGAGTGGAAGAGTGAAGAGCTCAGCCAAGGGCGCATCATTGACTATAAGGCTTTTAACTTTGTCGATGGAGAAGGCGTGCGTAATTCCCTCTACGTAGCAGGTTGCATGTTTCACTGTGAGGGGTGTTATAATGTAGCGACCTGGTCATTTAATGCAGGAATTCCTTATACACCCGAGTTGGAAGAACAGATTATGGCAGACCTGGCTCAACCCTATGTTCAAGGATTGACCTTGCTAGGAGGAGAACCTTTTCTGAATACAGGAATCCTCTTGCCCCTCGTCAAACGTATCCGAAAGGAATTACCAGACAAGGACATCTGGTCGTGGACGGGCTATACTTGGGAGGAAATGATGTTGGAGACACCAGATAAACTGGAACTCTTGTCACTGATTGATATCCTGGTCGATGGACGTTATGACAAAAGCAAGCGCAATCTTATGCTCCAGTTCCGAGGTTCCTCCAATCAACGCATTATCGATGTGCAAAAATCTCTGCAAAGTGGGAAAGTAGTTATTTGGGATAAACTCAATGACGGAAAAGAAAGCTACGAGCAGGTGAAAAGGGAATGAAGAAAAAAGAGTTAATCGAAAGACTAGTATCAGAAATAGAGTCGGGCAAAGTAAAAACACTGGGTATCTATGGCCATGGAGCATCAGGTAAATCGACTTTTGCTCAAGAATTGTACCAAGCCCTAGATTCTGCAAAAGTAAACTTATTAGAAACCGATCCTTACATTACTTCAAACCGTCATTTAGTGGTGTCAAAGGAGTCTCCTGATCAAAAAGTGACCGCTTGTTTACCTGTGACTCATGAACTGGTAAGTTTAGAAAGAGACATTCTCGCTTTAAATGCTGGGATGGATATCTTAACGATTGCTGAACCTTGGAAACCCAGTGAAGTCTTATCAGGCGAAAAACCAATTCTGATAGTCGAAGGGATGTCTGTAGGTTTTCTACCCAAGGAGCTCTTTGACAAAACCATTTGTTTTTACACAGATGAGGAGACAGAATTAAAGCGGCGGCTATCTCGAGATACGACTGTGAGAAATCGTGATGCTAGCTTTATCCTAAATACTCACAAAGAAAGACGAAATCAGTATAATCGCTATTATAAAGAAACTGAATCTACAGCAGATATTTTGGTGGATCAATCAGGGAATCAATTTATCATCAAATATTGACTGTTATGTTATAAAGAAGAAAACTTCAAAATTACTCTCAAGAAAGGGAGTAATTTCGCCATTTATAAAAAGAAAACAGTTTCATCTAAAAAAATTAAAAAATCCTGTCAAATCCCTTGCAATCGCAGGGGCTTTGTGTTATTCTATTATGGTGCTGTAAATGACAGCCTTAGCTTTGATGCAAGAGGTTGCGACACGCTCGGTTGCATTGCCACGCAACGCGCGTCGGTTTTCTTGTGGAGCTAGCCTATTATCTTAAATAGACGAAAAGGAGAAAAAGATGGCAAACAAAAAAATCCGTATCCGTTTGAAAGCTTACGAACACCGTACGCTTGACACAGCGGCTGCAAAAATCGTAGAATCAGCTACTCGTACAGGTGCACAAGTTGCGGGTCCAATCCCACTTCCAACTGAGCGTAGCCTCTACACAATCATTCGTGCGACTCACAAATATAAAGATTCTCGCGAACAGTTCGAAATGCGTACACACAAACGTTTGATCGATATCATCAACCCAACTCAAAAAACAGTTGACGCTTTGATGAAATTGGATCTTCCAAGTGGTGTAAACGTAGAAATCAAACTTTAATCTAAAGTTTGAAACCTTGAGCATAAAAAACGCTCGTTAAAAACTTTTTGAATAAAAAATATAGAAAAGGAACTATTTTCTCATGACAAAAGGAATCTTAGGGAAAAAAGTGGGAATGACTCAAATCTTCACTGAAGCTGGCGAATTGATCCCTGTAACAGTTATCGAAGCAACTCCAAACGTTGTTCTTCAAGTTAAAACTGTTGAAACAGATGGTTACAACGCTATCCAAGTTGGTTTCGATGACAAACGCGAAGTATTGAGCAACAAACCTGCTAAAGGACATGTAGCAAAAGCTAACACGGCTCCTAAGCGCTTCATTCGTGAATTCAAAAACGTTGAAGGCTTGGAAGTTGGTGCTGAAATCACAGTTGAAACTTTCGCAGCTGGAGACATTGTTGATGTAACTGGTACATCTAAAGGTAAAGGTTTCCAAGGTGTTATCAAACGCCACGGACAATCACGTGGACCTATGGCTCACGGTTCTCGTTACCACCGTCGTCCAGGTTCTATGGGACCTGTTGCACCTAACCGCGTATTCAAAGGTAAAAACCTTGCAGGACGTATGGGTGGCGACCGCGTAACAATTCAAAACCTTGAAGTTGTACAAGTTGTTCCAGAAAAGAACGTTATCCTTATTAAAGGTAACGTACCAGGTGCTAAGAAATCTCTTATCACTATCAAGTCAGCAGTTAAAGCTGGTAAATAATAAGGAAAGGGGAATACAGTCAAAATGGCAAATGTAACATTATTCGACCAAACTGGTAAACAAGCGGGCGAAGTTGTTCTTAACGATGCAATCTTTGGTATCGAACCAAACCAATCTGTTGTGTTTGATGTGATCATCAGCCAACGTGCTAGCCTTCGTCAAGGAACTCACGCAGTTAAAAACCGCTCAGCTGTTTCAGGTGGCGGACGCAAACCATGGCGTCAAAAAGGAACTGGACGTGCTCGTCAAGGTTCTATCCGCTCTCCACAATGGCGTGGTGGTGGAATTGTCTTCGGACCAACTCCACGTAGCTATGCGTACAAACTTCCTCAAAAAGTTCGTCGCCTTGCGCTTAAATCTGTTTACTCAGAAAAAGTTGCTGAAAATAAATTTGTAGCCGTTGATTCTCTTGAATTTACAGCTCCAAAAACTGCTGAATTTGCAAAAGTTCTTGCAGCTTTGAGCATCGATTCTAAAGTCCTTGTTATTCTTGAAGAAGGAAACGAATTCGCAGCTCTCTCAGCTCGTAACCTTCCAAACGTGAAAGTTGCGACTGCTACAACTGCAAGTGTTCTTGACATCGCAAATAGTGACAAACTTCTTGTTACTCAAGCAGCTATCTCTAAAATCGAGGAGGTTCTTGCATAATGAATTTGTATGATGTTATCAAAAAACCTGTTATCACTGAAAGCTCAATGGCTCAACTTGAAGCAGGGAAGTATGTATTTGAAGTTGACACTCGTGCACACAAACTTTTGATCAAGCAAGCTGTTGAAGCTGCTTTCGAAGGTGTTAAAGTTGCAAATGTTAACACAATCAACGTAAAACCAAAAGCTAAACGTGTTGGACGTTACACTGGTTTTACTAACAAAACTAAAAAAGCTATCATCACTCTTACAGCTGATTCAAAAGCAATCGAGTTGTTTGCAGCTGAAGCTGAATAATCTAAGGAGGAAATATCGTGGGAATTCGTGTTTATAAACCAACAACAAACGGTCGCCGTAATATGACTTCTTTGGATTTCGCTGAAATCACAACAAGCACACCAGAAAAATCATTGCTTGTTGCTTTGAAGAACAAGGCTGGTCGTAACAACAACGGTCGTATCACTGTTCGTCACCAAGGTGGTGGGCACAAACGTTTCTACCGTTTGGTTGACTTCAAACGTAACAAAGATAACGTTGAAGCAGTTGTTAAAACTATCGAGTACGATCCAAACCGTTCTGCAAACATCGCTCTTGTACACTACACTGACGGTGTGAAAGCTTACATTATCGCTCCAAAAGGTCTTGAAGTTGGTCAACGTATCGTTTCAGGTCCTGAAGCTGATATCAAAGTAGGTAACGCTCTTCCACTTGCTAACATCCCAGTTGGTACTTTGGTTCACAACATTGAGTTGAAACCAGGTCGTGGTGGTGAATTGGTTCGTGCTGCTGGAGCTTCTGCTCAAGTATTGGGTCAAGAAGGTAAATATGTTCTTGTTCGTCTTCAATCAGGCGAAGTTCGTATGATTCTTGGAACTTGTCGTGCTACAGTTGGTGTTGTCGGAAACGAACAACATGGACTTGTTAACCTTGGTAAAGCAGGACGTAGCCGTTGGAAAGGTATCCGCCCAACAGTTCGTGGTTCTGTAATGAACCCTAACGATCACCCACACGGTGGTGGTGAAGGTAAAGCACCAGTTGGTCGTAAAGCACCATCAACTCCATGGGGCAAACCTGCTCTTGGTCTTAAAACTCGTAACAAGAAAGCGAAATCTGACAAACTTATCGTTCGTCGTCGCAACGAGAAATAATTTAAAACTAGTCGCTTAAGCGCTAGATAATCCGCCAGCTCGGTAGCGCTCGTTGAGAGCGCAAGCCGCTGTGGTACTATATTTAAAGGAGAAAATATAAAAATGGGACGCAGTCTTAAAAAAGGACCTTTCGTCGATGAGCATTTGATGAAAAAAGTTGAAGCTCAAGCTAACGACGAAAAGAAAAAAGTTATCAAAACTTGGTCACGTCGTTCAACGATCTTCCCAAGTTTCATTGGTTACACTATCGCAGTTTATGATGGACGTAAACACGTACCTGTTTACATCCAAGAAGACATGGTAGGTCACAAGCTTGGTGAATTTGCACCAACTCGTACTTACAAAGGTCACGCCGCAGACGACAAGAAGACACGTAGAAAATAAGGAGAACATAAATGGCAGAAATTACTTCAGCTAAAGCAATGGCTCGCACAGTACGTGTTTCACCTCGTAAATCACGTCTTGTTCTTGACAACATCCGTGGTAAAAGCGTAGCCGATGCAATCGCAATTTTGACATTCACTCCAAACAAAGCTGCTGAAATCATCTTGAAAGTTTTGAACTCAGCTGTAGCTAACGCTGAAAACAACTTTGGTTTGGATAAAGCTAACTTGGTAGTATCTGAAGCATTCGCAAACGAAGGACCAACTATGAAACGTTTCCGTCCACGTGCGAAAGGTTCAGCTTCACCAATCAACAAACGTACAGCTCACATCACTGTAGCTGTTGCAGAAAAATAAGGAGGTAAAATCGTGGGTCAAAAAGTACATCCAATTGGTATGCGTGTCGGCATCATCCGTGATTGGGATGCCAAATGGTATGCTGAAAAAGAATACGCGGATTACCTTCATGAAGATCTTGCAATCCGTAAATTCGTTCAAAAAGAACTTGCTGACGCAGCGGTTTCAACTATTGAAATCGAACGCGCAGTAAACAAAGTTAACGTTTCACTTCACACTGCTAAACCAGGTATGGTTATCGGTAAAGGTGGTGCTAACGTTGATGCACTCCGTGCTAAACTTAACAAATTGACTGGAAAACAAGTACACATCAACATCATCGAAATCAAACAACCTGATTTGGATGCTCACCTTGTTGGTGAAGGAATTGCTCGTCAATTGGAGCAACGTGTTGCTTTCCGTCGTGCACAAAAACAAGCAATCCAACGTGCAATGCGTGCTGGAGCTAAAGGAATTAAAACACAAGTATCAGGTCGTTTGAACGGTGCAGATATCGCCCGTGCTGAAGGATACTCTGAAGGAACTGTTCCGCTTCACACACTTCGTGCGGATATCGATTATGCTTGGGAAGAAGCAGATACTACATACGGTAAACTTGGTGTTAAAGTATGGATCTACCGTGGTGAAGTTCTTCCAGCTCGTAAAAACACTAAAGGAGGTAAATAACCAATGTTAGTACCTAAACGTGTTAAACACCGTCGTGAATTCCGTGGTAAAATGCGCGGTGAAGCTAAAGGTGGAAAAGAAGTAGCTTTTGGTGAATACGGTCTTCAAGCTACAACTAGCCACTGGATCACTAACCGCCAAATCGAAGCTGCTCGTATCGCCATGACTCGTTACATGAAACGTGGTGGTAAAGTTTGGATTAAAATCTTCCCACACAAATCTTACACAGCTAAAGCTATCGGGGTTCGTATGGGATCTGGTAAAGGGGCACCTGAAGGTTGGGTAGCACCAGTTAAACGTGGTAAAGTAATGTTTGAAGTTGCTGGTGTATCTGAAGAAGTTGCTCGCGAAGCGCTTCGTCTTGCAAGCCACAAATTGCCAGTTAAATGTAAATTCGTAAAACGTGAAGCAGAATAAGGAGAAGGCATGAAACTTAATGAAGTAAAAGAATTTGTTAAAGAACTTCGTGGTCTTTCTCAAGAAGAACTCGCGAAGCGCGAAAACGAATTGAAAAAAGAATTGTTTGAACTTCGTTTCCAAGCTGCTACTGGTCAATTAGAACAAACAGCTCGCTTGAAAGAAGTTAAAAAACAAATCGCTCGAATCAAAACAGTTCAATCTGAAGCGAAATAATAGACTAGGGAAGGAGAAATTTCAATGGAACGCAATAATCGTAAAGTTCTTGTTGGACGTGTTGTATCTGACAAAATGGACAAGACAATCACAGTTGTAGTTGAAACAAAACGTAACCACCCAGTCTATGGTAAACGTATTAACTACTCTAAAAAATACAAAGCACATGATGAAAACAATGTTGCCAAAGAAGGCGATATCGTACGTATCATGGAAACTCGCCCGCTTTCAGCTACAAAACGTTTCCGTCTTGTAGAAGTTGTTGAAGAAGCGGTAATCATCTAATCAAGCCTGAAAGGAGAAAACTGAAATGATTCAAACAGAAACTCGTTTGAAAGTCGCAGACAACAGCGGTGCTCGCGAAATCTTGACTATCAAAGTTCTTGGTGGTTCAGGACGTAAATTTGCAAACATCGGTGATGTTATTGTGGCATCTGTAAAACAAGCTACTCCTGGTGGTGCGGTTAAAAAAGGTGACGTTGTTAAAGCAGTTATCGTTCGTACTAAATCAGGTGCTCGTCGTGCTGATGGTTCATACATCAAATTTGACGAAAACGCAGCAGTTATCATCCGTGACGACAAAACTCCTCGCGGAACACGTATCTTTGGCCCAGTTGCACGTGAATTGCGTGAAGGTGGCTTCATGAAGATCGTGTCACTTGCTCCAGAAGTACTTTAATCAATAAAAACAAACACAGTCCCCTGGCCTAGCCAGGGTGCCCATCGGGCGTAAGAATAAAAGGAGAAAAAAATGTTTGTAAAAAAAGGCGACAAAGTTCGCGTAATCGCTGGTAAAGATAAGGGAACAGAAGCTGTTGTCCTTACTGCCCTTCCAAAAGTAAACAAAGTTATCGTTGAAGGTGTTAACATCGTTAAGAAACACCAACGTCCAACTAACGAACTTCCTCAAGGTGGTATCATCGAGAAAGAAGCAGCTATCCACGTATCAAACGTTCAAGTTTTGGACAAAAATGGTGTAGCTGGTCGTGTTGGTTACAAATTTGTAGACGGTAAAAAAGTTCGCTACAACAAAAAATCAGGCGAAGTGCTTGATTAATCACGAAGGAAAGGAGAAGTATAATGGCAAATCGTTTAAAAGAAAAATATCTTAATGAAGTAGTTCCTGCTTTGACAGAACAATTTAACTACTCATCAGTGATGGCTGTTCCTAAAGTGGATAAGATCGTTTTGAACATGGGTGTTGGTGAAGCTGTATCAAACGCTAAAAGCCTTGAAAAAGCTGCTGAAGAATTGGCACTTATCTCAGGTCAAAAACCACTTATCACTAAAGCTAAAAAATCTATCGCCGGCTTCCGTCTTCGTGAAGGTGTTGCGATCGGTGCAAAAGTTACCCTTCGTGGTGAACGTATGTACGAATTCTTGGATAAATTGGTTTCAGTATCACTTCCACGTGTACGTGACTTCCACGGTGTTCCTACAAAATCATTTGATGGACGCGGAAACTACACACTTGGTGTGAAAGAGCAATTGATCTTCCCAGAAATCAACTTTGATGACGTTGACAAAACTCGTGGTCTTGACATCGTTATCGTAACTACTGCTAACACTGACGAAGAGTCACGTGCATTGCTTACAGGCCTTGGAATGCCTTTTGCAAAATAATATAGGAGGTATAACTAATGGCTAAAAAATCTATGATTGCTAAGAACAAACGCCCAGCGAAGTTCTCTACTCAAGCATACACTCGCTGTGAACGTTGTGGACGTCCACACTCAGTTTACCGCAAGTTTAAACTTTGCCGTGTTTGCTTCCGTGAATTGGCATATAAAGGTCAAATTCCTGGTGTAACAAAAGCATCTTGGTAATTTAAGATATTAAGGGCGTCAAAACTCCAAGTGAAAATAGGGAACTTGATGAAGAAACTTTTGTTTCTAGGAAAGTTCATCTTTTTCACACAGAGTTTAGCCCGAGTTCAGTTTGGCTAGCCAATTTGAACACGAGCTACAGCTTTGGCAAAAAAGACCAATTTACTTTGGAGCATGGCTCCTGCAATAAATTGCCTATTTTTGCTCTTGCTGTTACGCTCTCTGTATCATGTATTAACTAGCAAGTGCAACTTGCAAACTACTAGTAAGAGGAGAAAAATAAAATGGTTATGACTGACCCAATCGCAGACTTCCTAACTCGTATTCGTAACGCTAACCAAGCAAAACACGAAGTACTTGAAGTACCTGCATCAAATATCAAAAAAGGGATTGCTGAAATCCTTAAACGCGAAGGTTTTGTAAAGAACGTAGAAATCATCGAAGATGACAAACAAGGCATCATCCGTGTATTCCTTAAATACGGAGCAAACGGTGAACGAGTTATCACTAACTTGAAACGCGTTTCTAAACCAGGACTTCGTGTCTACAAAAAACGTGAAGATCTTCCAAAAGTTCTTAACGGACTTGGAATTGCTATCCTTTCAACTTCTGAAGGTTTGCTTACTGATAAAGAAGCACGCCAAAAGAATGTTGGTGGAGAAGTTATCGCTTACGTTTGGTAATATTTAGCTCCCAATTTCGTTGTGACTCTTCGTTATCGTCTCTTGCCTAACCCAAAGTTATGCCTGCAAGACGATGCCTTGACTCACTTTGAAATTGAAACCTAAATGTTTCTTTAATCGAGAAATCGATTTAACCCCGTGAAAACTGGCCTTCAAAGGCCTGACAATTTAACAGGAGAATAAAAACATGTCACGTATTGGTAATAAAGTTATCGTGTTGCCTGCTGGTGTTGAAATCATCAACAATGACAACGTAGTAACTGTAAAAGGACCTAAGGGAGAACTTACTCGTGAGTTCTCAAAAGATATTGAAATCCGTGTGGAAGGTACTGAAGTAACTCTTCACCGTCCAAACGATTCAAAAGAAATGAAAACAATCCACGGAACTACTCGTGCCCTTTTGAACAACATGGTTGTTGGAGTATCAGAAGGATTTAAGAAACAACTTGAAATGCGTGGGGTTGGTTACCGTGCACAACTTCAAGGAAACAAACTTGTCTTGGCTGTTGGTAAATCTCATCCAGACGAAGTTGAAGCTCCAGAAGGAATTACTTTTGAACTTCCAAATCCAACTAACATTGTTATCAGCGGAATTTCAAAAGAAGTAGTTGGTCAAACAGCTGCTTACGTACGTAGCCTTCGTTCACCAGAACCATATAAAGGTAAAGGTATCCGTTACGTTGGCGAATATGTTCGTCTTAAAGAAGGTAAAACTGGTAAATAATGTTGAGTGGTTGAATGTCAACCACCAACCTCATTTCCAACTTTGTGCATAGCACACGATTTAAAATTAAAGAGGTGAAAACTGTGATTTCTAAACCAGATAAAAACAAACTCCGCCAAAAACGCCACCGTCGCGTTCGCGGAAAACTCTCTGGAACTGCTGATCGCCCACGTTTGAACGTATTCCGTTCTAATACAGGCATCTACGCTCAAGTGATTGATGACGTAGCGGGTGTAACGCTCGCAAGTGCTTCAACTCTTGACAAAGAAGTTTCAAAAGGAACTAAAACTGAACAAGCCGTTGCTGTCGGTAAACTCGTTGCAGAACGTGCAAGTGCTAAAGGTATTTCAGAAGTGGTGTTCGACCGCGGTGGATATCTATATCACGGACGTGTGAAAGCTTTGGCTGATGCAGCTCGTGAAAACGGATTGAAATTCTAATAGGAGGACACTAGAAAATGGCATTTAAAGACAATGCAGTAGAACTTGAAGAACGCGTAGTTGCTGTTAACCGTGTTACAAAAGTTGTTAAAGGTGGACGTCGTCTTCGTTTCGCAGCTCTTGTAGTTGTTGGTGACCGCAATGGTCGTGTAGGATTTGGTACTGGTAAAGCTCAAGAAGTTCCAGAAGCAATCCGCAAAGCAGTAGAAGATGCTAAGAAAAACTTGATCGAAGTTCCTATGGTAGGAACAACAATCCCACATGAAGTTCTTTCAGAATTCGGTGGAGCTAAAGTATTGTTGAAACCTGCTGTGGAAGGTTCTGGAGTTGCCGCTGGCGGCGCTGTTCGTGCCGTTGTGGAATTGGCAGGTGTGGCAGATATTACATCTAAATCACTTGGTTCTAACACTCCAATCAACATTGTTCGCGCAACTGTTGAAGGTTTGAAACAATTGAAACGCGCTGAAGAAGTTGCTGCTCTTCGTGGTATTTCAGTTTCTGATTTGGTATAAGAAAGGGGATAAAATGGCTCAAATTAAAATTACTTTGACTAAGTCTCCAATCGGACGTATTCCATCACAACGTAAAACTGTTGTAGCACTTGGACTTGGCAAATTGAACAGCTCTGTTATTAAAGAAGATAACCCAGCGGTACGTGGAATGATTACTGCAGTATCTCACTTGGTAACAGTTGAAGAAGTAAACTAATAAAATTTTAGGGGATGTGCAATAGACCATCCCCTAAAACTAGATATAGTCATCTTTGATGACTCAGTATAGGCGAGTTGATAGGAGAGACAACCTTTTCTCTCTTATCGGCGCTAGCATTTTACAAAAGAGGAGAAAATATATAATGAAACTTCATGAATTGAAACCTGCAGAAGGCTCTCGTAAAACTCGTAACCGTGTAGGTCGTGGTACTTCATCAGGTAACGGTAAAACATCTGGTCGTGGTCAAAAAGGTCAAAAAGCTCGTAGTGGTGGCGGAGTACGCCTTGGTTTTGAAGGTGGACAAACTCCATTGTTCCGTCGTCTTCCAAAACGTGGATTTACTAACATCAACGCTAAAGAGTATGCGATTGTTAACCTTGACCAATTGAACGCCTTTGATGACGGTGCTGAAGTAACTCCAGTGGTACTTGTAGAATCAGGAATTGTTAAATCTGAAAAATCAGGTATTAAAATTCTTGGTAACGGTGAGTTGACTAAGAAATTAACTGTGAAAGCAGCTAAATTCTCAAAATCTGCTGAGGAAGCTATCACTGCTAAGGGTGGTTCAGTTGAAGTCATCTAAGTGAGGTGACCTATGTTTTTTAAATTATTGAGAGAAGCACTCAAAGTTAAGCAAGTTCGATCAAAAATCTTATTTACAATTTTTATCGTGTTTGTTTTTCGTATTGGTACTAGTATCACTGTACCGTGGGTAAATGCAAATAGCTTGAACGCTTTGAGTGGACTATCCTTCTTGAATATGTTGAGCTTGGTGTCAGGGAATGCCATGAAAAACTTTTCAGTTTTTGCTCTTGGAGTTAGCCCTTACATTACAGCCTCTATCGTCGTCCAACTCTTGCAAATGGATTTATTACCAAAGTTTGTGGAGTGGGGCAAACAAGGGGAAGTTGGTCGTAGAAAGTTAAACCAAGCAACTCGATACATTGCACTAGTGCTTGCATTTGTTCAATCAGTCGGTATTACTGCTGGTTTTAACGCTCTGTCTGGAGCTAAACTTTTGACTGTACCACTTACACCACAGGTCTTTCTTGTGATTGGGGCAATCCTCACAGCAGGTAGCATGATTGTAACCTGGTTAGGAGAGCAAATTACAGATAAAGGGTATGGGAATGGTGTTTCTATGATTATCTTTGCAGGGATTGTTGCTTCAATTCCTGACATGATTAAGGGCATTTATGTGGATTACTTTGTCAATGTACCAAGTAGTCGTATGACATCGTCTCTCATTTTTGTCGCTATTTTAATCATCGCTGTTTTGTTGATTGTTTACTTTACAACTTACGTTGAACAAGCTAAATATAAGATTCCAATTCAGTATACAAAGGTAGCTCAAGGTGCGCCATCAAGTTCCTATCTTCCTTTGAAAATTAACCCTGCTGGGGTTATTCCTGTTATCTTTGCTAGTTCCATTACAGCAGCACCAGCTGCAATCTTACAATTTGTAAGTGCATCTGGTCTTGATTGGGAGTGGGTTAAAACAGCTCAAGAGTTGGTGTCTACTTCAACTCCGACAGGTGTTGCTTTGTATGCTCTGTTGATTATTCTCTTTACATTCTTCTATACATTTGTACAGATCAATCCAGAGAAAGCAGCAGAAAATTTACAAAAGAGTGGAGCTTATATCCATGGTGTCCGTCCTGGTAAAGGGACAGAAGAATATATGTCAAAACTTCTTCGTCGTCTCGCAACAGTCGGATCTATCTTCCTAGGTGTGATTTCTATCCTACCTATTGTAGCTAAAGATTTATTTGGTCTTTCAGAAGTTGTCGCTTTTGGGGGAACAAGCTTGCTAATCATTATCTCTACAGGTATCGAAGGAATTAAACAATTGGAAGGTTATCTATTGAAACGTAAGTATGTTGGTTTCTTAGATACAACAGAATAATTGTAATAGAAAATAAAATTCACTATTGCTCAGAGAGTGGAGTGTAAAAATCATAGACATTGTCAGATTTTTATCTCCTCTCTTCTATTTTGTTCTTAAATAGGAGTTGAAATGAATTTTTGCTTCTATTTAAAAATAAAAAAGGAGTTTGAATCATGAATCTTTTGATTATGGGTTTACCTGGTGCAGGTAAAGGGACACAAGCAGCGAAAATTGTTGAACAGTTTCACGTTGCCCACATCTCAACAGGTGACATGTTCCGTGCAGCAATGGCTAACCAAACTGAAATGGGTGTATTAGCTAAGTCTTATATCGACAAAGGCGAATTGGTTCCGGATGAAGTTACAAACGGAATTGTAAAAGAGCGTCTTTCTCAAGATGATATTAAAGAAACTGGTTTCTTGTTGGATGGCTACCCACGTACAATTGAGCAAGCTCATGCCTTAGATAAAACATTGGCTGAACTTGGAATTAAACTTGAAGGTGTTATCAACATCGAAGTAGATCCATCTTGCCTACTTGAACGTTTGAGTGGTCGTATCATTCACCGTGAAACTGGCGAAACTTTCCATAAAGTATTCAACCCACCAGTTGATTACAAAGAGGAAGATTACTACCAACGTGAGGATGATAAACCTGAGACAGTAAAACGTCGTTTGGATGTCAATATCGCTCAAGGTGAACCAATCATTGCTCACTATCGTGCTAAAGGTCTAGTACATGATATCGAAGGTAACCAAGATATCAATGATGTCTTTAAAGATATCGAAAAGGTATTGACAAATTTGAAATAAAAGCGTTTTTCAGACTTGCAAAATGTCTTGACAAATGTTATACTGAGTTAGTCTGACTTATAATTGTTGTCTCTGTGTCTAGAGACATCAAATCGAAATTTAGGGAGGTACTTTTGCGTGGCAAAAGACGATGTGATTGAAGTTGAAGGCAAAGTAGTCGATACGATGCCGAATGCAATGTTTACGGTTGAACTTGAAAATGGACATCAGATTTTAGCAACAGTTTCTGGTAAAATTCGTAAAAACTATATTCGTATTTTAGCGGGAGATCGTGTTACTGTTGAAATGAGTCCATATGACTTGACACGTGGACGTATCACTTACCGCTTTAAATAATCGAAAAACTTGGAGGGATAAGAAATGAAAGTAAGACCATCGGTCAAACCAATTTGCGAATACTGTAAAGTAATTCGTCGTAATGGTCGTGTTATGGTAATTTGCCCAGCAAATCCAAAACACAAACAACGTCAAGGATAAGATAGAAAGGAGAAAACATGGCTCGTATTGCTGGAGTTGATATTCCAAATGACAAACGTGTAGTTATCTCATTGACTTATGTCTATGGTATCGGACTTGCAACATCTCAAAAGATTTTGGCAGCTGCTGGAGTTTCAGAAGATATTCGTGTTCGTGACCTTACATCAGATCAAGAAGATGCTATCCGTCGTGAAGTGGATGCAATTAAAGTTGAAGGTGACCTTCGTCGTGAAGTGAACTTGAACATCAAACGTTTGATGGAAATCGGTTCATACCGTGGTATCCGTCACCGTCGTGGACTTCCTGTCCGTGGACAAAACACTAAAAACAACGCTCGCACTCGTAAAGGTAAAGCTGTTGCGATTGCTGGTAAGAAAAAATAATATAGGAGGTAAAAGTCTTGGCTAAACCAACACGTAAACGTCGTGTGAAAAAGAATATCGAATCTGGTATTGCTCATATTCACGCTACATTTAATAACACTATTGTTATGATTACTGATGTGCATGGTAATGCAATCGCTTGGTCATCAGCTGGTGCTCTTGGTTTCAAAGGTTCTCGTAAATCTACACCATTTGCTGCTCAAATGGCTTCAGAAGCTGCTGCTAAATCTGCACAAGAACACGGTCTTAAATCAGTTGAAGTTACTGTAAAAGGTCCAGGTTCTGGTCGTGAGTCAGCTATTCGTGCTCTTGCTGCCGCTGGTCTTGAAGTAACAGCAATTCGTGATGTGACTCCAGTGCCACACAATGGTGCTCGTCCTCCAAAACGTCGCCGTGTATAATCATTACCTTTACACTGCTTTTCGTTTAAGAGGGAGTAACTAAATGATCGAGTTTGAAAAACCAAATATAACAAAAATTGATGAAAATAAAGATTATGGCAAGTTTGTAATCGAACCACTAGAACGTGGATACGGTACAACACTTGGTAACTCTCTTCGTCGTGTACTTCTAGCTTCTCTTCCAGGAGCAGCTGTTACATCTATCGATATCGATGGTGTATTACATGAGTTTGATACAATTCCTGGTGTTCGCGAAGATGTGATGCAAATTATTTTGAACATTAAAGGTATTGCAGTTAAATCTTATGTAAAAGACGAAAAGACTATTGAACTAGATGTTGAAGGTCCTGCTGAAGTTACAGCTGGAGACATTTTGACTGACAGTGATATCGAAATCGTAAATCCAGATCATTATCTTTTCACAATCGGAGAAGGTGCTTCATTTAAAGCGACTATGACTGTAAACAGTGGTCGTGGATATGTACCTGCTGATGAAAACAAGAAAGATAATGCTCCAGTTGGAACACTTGCTGTAGATTCTATTTATACACCAGTCACAAAAGTTAACTATCAAGTTGAACCTGCTCGTGTAGGAAGCAATGATGGTTTCGATAAATTAACCCTTGAAATCTTGACAAATGGAACTATTATTCCGGAAGATGCTTTAGGGCTTTCAGCACGCATTTTGACAGAACATCTTGATTTGTTTACAAATCTTACAGAGATTGCTAAAACTGCAGAAGTGATGAAAGAAGCTGATACTGAATCGGACGACCGTATTTTGGAACGTACGATTGAGGAACTTGACTTGTCTGTACGCTCATATAACTGTTTGAAACGCGCTGGTATCAATACGGTGCATGACTTAACAGAAAAATCTGAAGCTGAGATGATGAAAGTAAGAAATCTTGGACGCAAGAGTTTGGAAGAAGTGAAACTCAAACTCATTGATTTGGGTCTAGGATTAAAAGATAAATAAAGGAGGAATACATGGCTTACCGTAAACTAGGACGCACTAGCTCACAACGTAAAGCAATGCTTCGCGATTTGACAACTGACCTTTTGATCAACGAATCAATCGTGACAACTGAAGCTCGTGCTAAAGAAATCCGTAAAACTGTTGAAAAAATGATTACTCTAGGTAAACGTGGTGATTTGCATGCACGTCGTCAAGCTGCTGCTTTCGTACGCAATGAAATCGCATCTGAAAACTATGATGAAGCAACTGATAAGTATACTTCTACTACAGCGCTTCAAAAATTGTTCTCAGAAATCGCACCTCGTTACGCAGACCGTAACGGTGGATACACTCGTATCCTTAAAACTGAACCACGTCGTGGTGATGCAGCGCCAATGGCGATCATCGAATTAGTATAAAATCATCAATTTTGTTGAGTGTTATGATGATGGAGCCTTGTGCTCTTAGTCTAGCTCTGGTCTACCGCTAGGACTTTTGTCCTAGCGGGAACACTCATCATAAGATGATCGGGTAGACGCTTGTTTACGAAATTGTTTTTCTTTTAAGAACAATTTCGTAAGCAGGCGTTTTTTAGTTTTTTTATTGTAAATGTGCTATACTGAGAAAAAAGAAAAATGAAGTTAGAGTGTTTTTCTATGATTTTAAATATGGAGGGCTGATATGAAAGCTATTATAACTGTTGTTGGTAAAGATAAGGCTGGTATTGTTGCAGGTGTTGCAACTAAGATTGCTGAATTAGGGTTAAATATTGATGATATCTCACAGACTGTTTTAGACGAGTTTTTTACGATGATGGCTGTAGTATCTAGTGATGAGAAACAAGATTTTACCTATTTAAGAAAAGAATTCGAAGCCTTTGGCCAGACCTTGAATGTTAAAATTAATATTCAGAGTGCTGCAATTTTTGATGCTATGTATAATATCTAGGAGGTGTTTATGGATATTAGACAAGTTACCGAAACAATCGCAATGATTGAGGAGCAGAATTTTGATATCAGAACAATTACCATGGGAATCTCTCTACTTGATTGTATAGACCCAGATATTGATAAGGCTGCAGATAAAATATATGAAAAGATTACTACTAAGGCAGCGAATTTAGTTACTGTCGGTGATGAAATTGCCGCTGAGTTAGGTATTCCTATTGTCAATAAACGCGTATCGGTAACACCAATCTCTTTAATTGGTGCGGCTACAGATGCGACGGACTATGTACCATTAGCTAAAGCTCTCGATAGAGCCGCTAAAAAAATTGGTGTTGACTTTATCGGTGGTTTTTCTGCTTTGGTACAGAAAGGCTATCAAAAAGGTGATGAAATACTCATCAATTCGATTCCGCGTGCTTTAGCTGAGACAGACAAAGTGTGCTCGTCTGTCAATATCGGTTCAACCAAGTCAGGGATCAATATGACCGCAGTTGCTGATATGGGACGAACCATTAAGGAAACTGCTAGTCTTTCTGATATGGGTGCTGCGAAATTAGTCGTTTTTGCCAATGCAGTTGAAGACAATCCCTTTATGGCGGGAGCCTTTCATGGAGTTGGCGAAGCTGATGTCATTATCAATGTAGGTGTTTCAGGGCCTGGTGTTGTCAAACGTGCTTTAGAAAAAGTTCGCGGCCAAAGCTTTGATGTAGTAGCTGAGACTGTTAAGAAGACAGCTTTCAAGATTACCCGGATTGGTCAATTAGTTGGACAAATGGCCAGTGAAAGACTAGGTGTTGATTTTGGGATTGTTGATTTGAGTTTAGCACCTACTCCTGCAGTGGGGGATTCTGTAGCTCGGGTTCTGGAAGAAATGGGACTGGAAACAGTTGGGACTCATGGGACGACTGCCGCTTTAGCTCTTTTAAATGATCAGGTGAAAAAAGGTGGAGTGATGGCCTGCAATCAAGTTGGTGGACTATCAGGTGCTTTTATTCCAGTTTCTGAGGATGAGGGGATGATTGCTGCAGTGCAGAATGGTTCTCTCAATCTTGAAAAATTAGAAGCTATGACAGCTATCTGTTCAGTTGGTTTGGATATGATTGCCATTCCAGAAGATACACCTGCCGAAACCATTGCGGCTATGATCGCGGATGAGGCAGCAATTGGTGTCATTAATATGAAAACAACGGCTGTTCGCATCATTCCAAAAGGCCAAGAAGGCGATATGATTGAATTTGGAGGCTTGCTGGGAACAGCTCCAGTTATGAAAGTGAATGGTGCTTCATCAGTCGACTTCATTGCTCGTGGAGGTCAAATTCCAGCTCCAATTCATAGTTTTAAAAATTAATAAAAAAGTGAAATGGTTTAAGGTCAATTTAAGGATAAGTAAGTATACTATAATCATTAAATAAAGACCTCCTAACTTTATTTAATAGAAATCCTAAACTTTTTCATAATAATCTCCTACAAAAGTCGCTCGTAAGAGTGGCTTTTGTTTTGTATTTTCAAAAAAAGTAGGAAAATCTCATTTATTCTAGTTACTTTTTTTAGTCAAACCAGGCTAAAACCTTGTCATGATTGGCTTTTTGAAAAATTATGGTATAATAGTAGTAGTTTTATTAGATGGAGTATAATTTTTGAGAAAAAACTTTCGTGTAAAAAAAGAGAAAGATTTCGACGCCATATTTAAAAAGGGAGCAAGTGTAGCTAATCGAAAATTTGTTATTTATCGATTAGAAAACAATGAAAATCATTTTCGAGCCGGCTTGTCAGTCAGCAAGAAGTTAGGAAATGCTGTGACAAGAAACCAGATCAAGAGAAGAATTCGACATGTTCTTATTCAAAATAGTCATCAAATTGTTGATAATGTCGATTTTGTTGTCATTGCTCGAAAAGGCGTTGAAGTACTAGATTATGCAGAAATTGAAAAAAATTTACTTCATGTTTTGAAATTAGCAAAGATTTACCAGGAAGGAAATGAGAGTGAAGAAGAAATTACAATTGACTAGTTTGTTAGGTTTGTCCTTATTGGTAATGACTGCTTGTACAACTAGTGAAGTGTCTGCTGAATCGACAAATTTTTGGAGTAGACTTGTTTATTTTTTTGCTGAAACCATTCGTTTTTTGTCATTTGATGTAAGCATTGGTTTAGGGATTATTCTTTTCACAGTTTTGATTCGAACAATACTGCTACCAGTCTTTCAAACACAAATGGTAGCATCTAGAAAAATGCAAGAAGCGCAACCTCGCATAAAGGAACTACGCGAACGTTATCCAGGTCGCGATATGGAAAGTCGTACTAAGCTAGATCAGGAAACACGTAAACTGTTTAAAGAATTAGGTATTAAACAATCTGCATCATTTTGGCCACTATTGATTCAGATGCCGATTCTTTTGGCTCTGTTCCAGGCTTTATCAAACGTAGATTTTTTGAAGACAGGCCATTTCTTGTGGTTCAATTTAGGTGGGGCTGATACAACTTTTGTATTACCTATTTTAGCTGCCCTATTCACCTTCCTCAGTAGCTGGCTTTCAAATAAAGCTTTGCCTGAGAAAAATGGTGCAATGACAGGTATGATGTATGGGATGCCTGTTATCATCTTCTTGTTTGCAATATCTGCTCCAAGTGGTGTCGCTCTTTACTGGGCGGTTTCAAATGCTTATCAAGTATTGCAAACCTACCTTTTGAACAATCCCTTCAAAATCATTGCAGAGCGTGAAGCGGATGTACAAGCTAAGAAGGATTTAGAAGTTAAGAAAAGAAAAGCTCTAAAGAAAGCACAGAAAAAGAAAAAATAAGGAGAAATCTGATAATGGTATTATTTACAGGTTCAACAGTTGAAGAAGCAATCCAAAATGGATTGAATGAATTAAATATTCCGAGAATGAAGGCTCATATCAAAGTTGTTTCGAGAGAGAAAAAAGGATTTTTGGGACTTTTTGGCAAAAAACCAGCTCAAGTTGATATCGAAGCAATCAGTGAGACGACCGTTGTAAAAGCAAATCAGCAGGCAATCAAAGGTGTTCCAAAAGAAATTAATGATCAAAACGATCCAGTTAAAACAGTTAGCGAAGCGACAGTTGATTTGGGACATGTAGTTGCAGCTATCAAGAAAATTGAAGAAGAAGGCCAAGAAATTTCTGAAGAAGTCAAGGCTGAAATTCTTAAGAATGATAAAGAAGCTAGCACGATTTTAGAAGAAACAGGGCATATTGAAGTTTTAAAGGAATTGCAACCTGATGAAGCTCAAGATGAAGTTGATGTTGAAAAAGACAGTGATTTAGAAAATCTTGGTTTAAAAGTCGAGCCAACTTATGATACTGAAAAGGTTGTTGAAGAAGTCACCAGCTATGTCCAGGCGATTATTGATGATATGGATGTTGAAGGAACGATTTCTAGCACCTCTAACCGTCGTTCGATCAATATGCAAATTGATACCAATGAGCCGGGTCGTATCATCGGTTACCACGGGAAGGTCTTAAAATCTCTCCAACTTTTAGCACAAAATTATCTTTATAACCGCTATTCAAGAACCTTCTATATTACTATCAACGTGAATGATTATGTAGAGCATCGTGCAGAAGTTTTGCAGAGCTATGCCCAGAAATTAGCGACACGTGTCTTGGAAGAAGGCCGTAGTCAGATGACAGATCCAATGTCAAGCAGCGAGCGTAAAATTATCCATCGTATCATCTCACGAATGGAAGGTGTTACCAGCTACTCTGAAGGTGATGAACCAAATCGTTACGTTGTAGTTGACACAGAATAAAAAATGAAAAATCAGGTTTTTCCTGATTTTTTTCTAACTAAAGAAGGAATCAAATGAAAGAAATAAAGGATTATCTCACTTATCAAGGGGAGCAGTATCGGAATCCCGACAAAGCTGGAGATAAAAAGGATAAAATGATTGCCTTGCGTAAAAAAGGGCAGGAAGCACGAAAAAGGTTTACGCAAATAGCCAAATTTTTTCAAGAGAGGCATTCTGATTGGGATTTACATCCAACCAGTCAATGGATGAATCAAGCGCAAAGATTACGACCACATTTCTGGGCTTATCTACAGCGAGAAGGTCAAGTATCAGAGCCAATGATGGCGCTCCGTTTATTCGGAAATCCGCATGATTTTGGAATTTCCCTAGAAGTCAGCTTTATAGAGAGAAAGAAAGATGAAGGAACCTTGTCAAAACAGGCTAAAGTCTTGGATGTGCCGGTGGTTGAGGGGATTTATTATTGGGTTCAGAAAAACGATGAGAGTTATCGAGTGGAGGCTACTGAGGACAATAGACAGCTTTTGAGGCAGCAATTATCCAGTCGGGAAATTCGTAAGGTTCTAGTAAAAGCTGATGTTCCAGTAACCAATGAAGAATCTCTAGCTAAGGTTTTAAATGAACTTGATAGAAGTTTTGAAACATTATTACCTTACTATCAAGCGACTAGAAATTAACCTAATCGGCTGAGTCATTTTATAGTAAATCGTTTTATTGCTATTCTAGGTATTTTTTCATATAATAGTAAAATAGGACACGTGGTATACTTATCACCTCAAAGAGAAAGGAAATTCTATGTCAAATTTATCTGTTAATGCGATTCGTTTTCTAGGTATTGACGCTATCAATAAAGCAAACTCAGGTCACCCAGGGGTGGTGATGGGTGCTGCTCCGATGGCATACAGCCTATTTACTAAAGAACTTCGAATCAATCCAGCTCAACCAAATTGGATCAACCGCGACCGTTTTATTCTTTCAGCAGGTCATGGTTCAATGCTCCTTTATGCCCTTCTTCACCTTTCTGGTTTTGAAGATGTGAGCATGGATGAGGTAAAGAACTTCCGTCAATGGGGTTCAAAAACACCAGGTCACCCAGAATTTGGGTATACTGCAGGGGTTGATGCAACAACAGGTCCTCTAGGACAAGGGATCGCGACTGCGACAGGTTTTGCACAAGCAGAACGTTTCCTTGCAGCTAAGTATAACCGTGAAGGATATAATATCTTTGACCACTATACATATGTTATCTGTGGAGATGGCGACTTGATGGAAGGTGTCTCAAGCGAAGCTGCTTCTTATGCAGGCTTGCAAAAACTTGACAAGTTGGTTGTTCTTTATGATTCAAATGATATCAACTTGGATGGTGAGACAAAAGATTCATTCACAGAAAGTGTTCGTGATCGTTACAAGGCTTATGGTTGGCATACAGCCTTGGTTGAAGATGGGACAGACTTGGAAGCAATTCATGTGGCTATTGAAGAAGCTAAGGCTTCAGGGAAACCATCTTTGATTGAAGTAAAAACTGTTATTGGTTATGGTTCGCCAAACAAACAAGGAACGAATGCCGTACACGGTGCCCCTCTTGGAGCTGATGAAACTGCCGCTACTCGCCAAGCACTTGGTTGGGACTACGAACCGTTTGAAATTCCAGCAGAAGTATACGCAGACTTTAAAGAGAATGTTGCAGACCGTGGTGCTTCAGCTTATGAAGCATGGACAAAACTAGTTGCAGATTATAAAGAAGCTCACCCAGAACTTGCTGCAGAAGTGGAAGCAATCATCGAAGGGCGCGATCCAGTTGAATTGACTCCAGAAGACTTTCCAGCTTTAGAAAATGGCTTCTCTCAAGCGACTCGTAACTCAAGCCAAGATGCTTTGAATGTTGTGGCAACTAAGTTACCAACCTTCTTGGGTGGATCAGCCGACCTTGCTCATTCAAATATGACTTACATCAAAACAGACGGGCTTCAAGACGATGCAAATCGCTTGAATCGTAACATCCAATTTGGTGTTCGTGAATTTGCAATGGGTACTGTCTTGAACGGAATGGCCCTTCACGGTGGTCTTCGTGTTTACGGAGGAACTTTCTTCGTATTCTCAGACTATCTTAAAGCAGCGGTTCGTTTGTCAGCCTTGCAAGGCCTTCCTGTAACCTATGTCTTCACACACGATTCAATCGCAGTTGGTGAAGATGGTCCAACTCATGAACCAATTGAACACTTGGCAGGACTCCGTGCGGTTCCAAACCTTAATGTTTTCCGTCCTGCAGATGCGCGTGAAACTCAAGCAGCTTGGTATCTAGCAGTGAAGAGTGAGACAACACCAACTGCCCTCGTCTTGACTCGTCAAAACTTGACTGTTGAGGAAGGAACAGACTTTGATAAAGTTGCGAAAGGTGCTTATGTTGTCTATGAAAATGCAGCAGATTTTGACACGATTTTGATTGCAACAGGTTCAGAAGTGAATCTGGCTGTTGCAGCTGCTAAGGAATTGGCAAGTCAAGGTGGGAAAGTTCGCGTAGTTAGCATGCCATCTACAGACGTCTTTGATGCGCAAGATGCAGCTTACAAAGAAGAAATCCTACCAAATGCAGTTCGTCGTCGTGTGGCAGTCGAAATGGGAGCAACTCAAAACTGGTACAAATATGTTGGCCTTGATGGAGCAGTTCTCGGTATTGATACCTTTGGAGCGTCTGCACCAGCTCCAAAAGTTTTAGCAGAATATGGATTTACAGTTGAAAACTTAGTAGAAATCGTAAACAACTTGAAATAATAAAGATCAGAGCTTTGCTCTGATTTTTATTAACCTAAAACCAAGGTGTAATCTTGTAAAAACAGTTTAAATTTGATATAGTAGTCTTATCTGAATTACAAAGGAGAAAATACAATGAATCCAAATTTAACATTTGTGATTATGCTTGTAGGGATGTTTGCCTTGATGTTCTTTATGCAACGTTCTCAAAAGAAACAAGCTGAAAAACGCATGGAGAGTCTCAATAAACTTCAAAAAGGCTATGAAGTCATTACTATCGGTGGTTTATACGGTACAGTTGATGAAGTTGATACCGAAAACAGAACGATCGTACTTGATGTAGACGGAGTTTACTTGACTTTCGAATTAGGAGCAATTAGAACAGTTTTGCCAGTTAAAGAAGCTGTCACACCTGAAGGTACAGTTGTCGAAGGTGAAAGTGCGATTGAAGAATAAAACGGGGTGAATCTCATTCCCGTTTTTCTATGAAGATGAGGAATAATGATGAAAAAGATTGTTTTTGTTTGCCTTGGTAATATTTGCCGAAGTCCTATGGCAGAATTTGTTATGAAATCTTTAACCGATGATTATGAGATTGAAAGTAGAGCAACTTCTTCTTGGGAACACGGGAATCCAATTCACGAAGGGACTCAAGAAATCTTTAAATCTCACGAGATTCCTTATGATTCATCAAAAACATCACAACAAATTACTAAGAATGATTTTGAATATTTTGATTATATCATTGGAATGGATGAGTCCAATCTTCTCGATCTGACTCGCATGTGTCCTCAAAGCCAGAAGCACAAGATAGAGGCATTCGCTTCTGAAAGTGTTCCGGATCCTTGGTATACAGGGGATTTTGATGAAACTTATGATCGGGTTTTAACAGGTTGTAAAGCTTGGTTAACACGTTTAGAAAATGAGGCAAAAAATGGATAATTTAAAGAAACTCTATGATAGATACAGCGTCTATATAACACGTCCTCGTTTAGAAATTGCGACAGTAGTGGTCATGGCTCTTTGCGCGATCTTTGTATTTGTAGGGAGCATGCCTAAGCAAGGAGTATTGAAATTGGATGGCGATTCACTAGTATATGATGGAAGTATCGTTCGTGGGAAAATGAATGGCAAAGGAACGATGACTTTCTCAAACGGAGATACCTATACTGGGGAATTTAAAAATGGCGCATTTAACGGTAAAGGAACCTACCAAGCTAAGGAAGGCTGGGTTTATGAAGGTGACTTTGTTAATGGCCAGGCTGAAGGTAAAGGAAAACTGACTACCGAGCAAGATGTTGTCTATGAGGGTGATTTTAAACAAGGTCTCTTTCAACAAACACAATAACCTCCTCTTAGAGGGGGTAGTATACCGCGTATACAGAAAGCGCTTACATGGAAATTAAGATGCTTTCCAATACCTTTTTACAATGAAGTTTGTGAAAAATAAAAATTTTATTGAATTATTCACAAAGTATATGAGCAAAAGTGCATGTGTAGGTGTGTTCAAAACTGTTTTCACAAGCAAATAAAAAAAGTTTGTGAAATTTCTATGAAACTGTTTACAAATCTTGAAGAAAGAGTTATAATAAGATTGTGAAAAAATTAACAAAGGATTTCCGATCCTTGAAAGCTATGGAGGAAAATATGGCTGATAAAAAAACTGTAACACCAGAGGAAAAGAAACTCGCTGCTGAAAAGCATGTCGATGGTTTGGTACAAAAAGCTTTGGTTGCTCTTGAAGAAATGCGTAAGTTGGATCAAGATCAAGTTGACTACATCGTAGCTAAAGCTTCGGTTGCAGCACTTGATGCCCACGGAGAATTGGCTTTACATGCCTTTGAAGAAACAGGTCGTGGAGTATTTGAAGATAAAGCAACCAAGAACCTATTTGCTTGTGAGCACGTAGTAAACAACATGCGCCACACTAAAACGGTTGGTGTTATCGAAGAAGACGATGTAACAGGATTGACTCTTATCGCAGAACCAGTTGGTGTTGTTTGTGGGATCACTCCGACAACTAACCCAACTTCAACAGCAATCTTTAAAGCATTGATTTCATTGAAGACTCGTAATCCGATTGTCTTTGCCTTCCACCCATCGGCTCAAGAATCATCAGCTCACGCTGCTCAAATCGTTCGTGATGCAGCGATTAAAGCAGGAGCTCCTGAGAACTGTGTACAGTGGATTACTGAACCATCTATGGAAGCAACTAGTGCACTTATGAACCACGAAGGTGTTGCGACAATCCTTGCAACAGGTGGTAATGCCATGGTTAAAGCGGCTTACTCATGTGGTAAACCAGCTCTTGGGGTAGGTGCCGGAAACGTTCCAGCTTATGTTGAAAAATCAGCTAATATTCGCCAAGCTGCTCACGATATCGTCATGTCTAAATCATTTGACAACGGTATGGTCTGTGCATCTGAACAAGCGGTCATCATCGATAAAGAAATCTACGATGAGTTTGTTGAAGAATTCAAATCTTACCATACTTACTTTGTTAACAAAAAAGAAAAAGCTCTTCTTGAAGAATTCTGCTTCGGTGTGAAAGCAAACAGCAAAAACTGTGCTGGTGCAAAATTGAACGCTGACATCGTTGGGAAACCAGCAACTTGGATTGCAGAGCAAGCAGGATTTACTGTTCCAGAAGGAACAAACATTCTTGCTGCAGAATGTAAAGAAGTTGGTGAAAACGAGCCATTGACTCGTGAAAAATTGTCGCCAGTTATCGCAGTTTTGAAATCTGAAAGCCGTGAAGATGGTATTGCTAAAGCTCGTCAAATGGTTGAATTTAACGGTCTTGGACACTCAGCTGCCATCCATACTGCTGATGAAGAATTGACCAAAGAATTTGGTAAAGCTGTTAAAGCTATTCGTGTTATCTGTAACTCACCTTCTACTTTCGGTGGTATCGGGGACGTTTATAATGCCTTCTTGCCATCATTGACACTCGGATGTGGTTCTTACGGACGTAACTCAGTTGGGGATAACGTTAGCGCCATTAACCTCTTGAATATCAAAAAAGTCGGAAGACGGAGAAATAACATGCAATGGATGAAACTTCCTTCAAAAACATACTTTGAACGTGATTCAATTCAATACCTTCAAAAATGTCGTGACGTTGAGCGTGTCATGATCGTTACTGACCACGCTATGGTAGAGCTTGGTTTCCTAGATCGTATCATCGAACAACTTGACCTTCGTCGCAATAAGGTTGTTTACCAAATCTTTGCTGATGTAGAACCAGATCCAGATATCACTACAGTTGAACGTGGTACTGAGATTATGCGTGCCTTCAAACCAGATACAATCATCGCTCTTGGCGGTGGATCACCGATGGATGCTGCTAAAGTAATGTGGCTCTTCTATGAGCAACCAGAAGTGGACTTCCGTGACCTAGTACAAAAATTCATGGATATCCGTAAACGTGCCTTCAAATTCCCATTACTTGGTAAGAAGACTAAATTCATTGCGATTCCAACTACATCTGGTACAGGATCTGAAGTAACTCCATTTGCCGTTATCTCTGATAAAGCAAACAACCGTAAATACCCAATCGCTGACTACTCATTGACACCAACTGTGGCAATCGTAGACCCTGCTTTGGTATTGACAGTTCCTGGATTTGTAGCTGCTGATACTGGTATGGACGTATTGACTCACGCGACTGAAGCATACGTATCACAAATGGCTAGCGACTACACTGACGGTCTTGCTCTTCAAGCCATCAAGCTTGTATTCGAAAACCTTGAAAGTTCAGTTAAGAATGCAGACTTCCACTCACGTGAGAAAATGCATAACGCTTCAACAATCGCTGGTATGGCCTTTGCGAATGCCTTCCTAGGTATTTCTCACTCAATGGCTCACAAGATTGGTGCGCAATTCCACACAATTCACGGACGTACAAATGCAATCTTGCTTCCATACGTTATCCGTTACAATGGTACTCGCCCAGCTAAGACAGCTACATGGCCTAAGTACAATTACTACCGTGCAGACGAGAAATATCAAGATATCGCTCGTATGCTTGGTCTTCCAGCTTCTACACCAGAAGAAGGGGTTGAATCTTTCGCAAAAGCTGTTTACGAACTCGGTGAGCGCGTAGGTATCGAAATGAACTTCAAAGCACAAGGTGTTGACGAGAAAGAATGGAAAGAACATTCACGTGAATTGGCCTTCCTTGCTTATGAAGACCAATGTTCACCTGCAAACCCACGTCTTCCAATGGTTGACCATATGCAAGAAATCATCGAAGATGCTTACTATGGTTACAAAGAAAGACCAGGACGTCGTAAATAATTGATTATCAGCCAGAGGCAGGAATTTCCTGTCTCTTTTTATGTAATCAAAAGATTTTTTAGGAATTAGAATGAAATAGAGTAAACGCTTTTAACTATGGTAGCTTAGTAAAGTTAGAGTAATTGAAAAGTATAAAACTAAAGTGAAAATCAACGCCCGCACTTGCAATTAAACTCAAATAGTTATATAATAGGTTTGTTGAAAGGTGATTTGTAGTGATTCAAGTTACTCTTTTCACAATAAAATTTTCATGATTTTCATAAGGAGGAAATCACTAATGGTAGTTAAAGTTGGTATTAACGGTTTCGGTCGTATCGGACGTCTTGCTTTCCGTCGTATCCAAAACGTAGAAGGTGTTGAAGTTACTCGCATCAACGACCTTACAGATCCAGTTATGCTTGCACACTTGTTGAAATACGACACAACTCAAGGTCGTTTCGACGGTACTGTGGAAGTTAAAGAAGGTGGATTCGAAGTTAACGGTAAATTCGTTAAAGTTTCTGCTGAAAGCGATCCATCAAACATCGACTGGGCTAACGACGGTGTAGATATCGTTCTTGAAGCAACTGGTTTCTTTGCTACTAAAGCAGCTGCTGAAAAACACTTGCATGCTGGTGGTGCTAAGAAAGTTGTTATCACAGCTCCTGGTGGATCAGATGTTAAAACAGTCGTATTTAACACTAACCACGATATTCTTGATGGTACTGAAACAGTTATCTCAGGTGCTTCATGTACTACAAACTGCTTGGCTCCAATGGCTAAAGCTCTTCAAGATAACTTCGGTGTTGTTGAAGGATTGATGACTACTATCCACGCTTACACTGGTGACCAAATGATCCTTGACGGACCACACCGTAAAGGTGACCTTCGTCGTGCACGCGCTGGTGCTGCTAACATCGTTCCTAACTCAACTGGTGCTGCTAAAGCAATCGGTTTGGTTATCCCTGAATTGAACGGTAAATTGGACGGAGCTGCACAACGCGTTCCAACTCCAACTGGTTCAGTTACAGAATTGGTAGTTGTTCTTGAAAAGAACGTTACTGTTGATGAAGTAAACGCAGCTATGAAAGCAGCTGCTAACGAATCATACGGTTACACTGAAGATCCAATTGTTTCTTCAGACGTTGTAGGTATGTCTTACGGATCATTATTTGACGCAACTCAAACTAAAGTTCTTGACGTTGACGGTAAACAATTGGTTAAAGTTGTTTCATGGTATGACAACGAAATGTCTTACACTGCACAACTTGTACGTACTCTTGAATACTTCGCAAAAATTGCTAAATAATTTCTGAGTCGATAAAAGCAAGGCCAACTGGTCTTGCTTTTTTTGTATATAGGAAAAAATGAGGCTGGGACAAAAGTCCTAGCCTCTCAATTGTCTTTGGATTGTCGAGCAAGACGCAGTGGTTGAGTGGGCTCTACTAGGCTGATTTCATCAGCTTTTACAGCCCTACTCAACTGTGCGGAGGTGGGACGACGAAATCGAATTATAACGAATGACCGATTTCTGTCCCACTCTCATTTTGTTTTATTTCTCTTTCAAATGTATCTGAGAGTGCGGTAAAGCTTAATTGTTTTAAAGTCAGAGGGTGGCTAAAGGATAGTTTATATGCGTGAAGCATGAGTCTGCTAGTTCTAGAACTTGGATTATAGAGGGGGTCTCCGGCGATTGGATGGTTGTGGTGTGATAGATGAACTCGGATCTGATGAGTTCGTCCCGTTTTCAATCTACAGCGAACGAGACTGGTTTTGTTTTGAAATGACTTCAATCGAGTTACATGGGTTTCAGCATATTGTCCATTTTTGGAGTCAACTATCCGTTTTCTGCGATCATGTCGATTTCGACCGATTTTATCTCGAAAGATAAGTTCTTTAGTCTCTATTTCCCCATCTACCAATGCCCAATATTCACGAGAAATCTCTTTCTTTTCTAATAATCGATTAAGGATAGGAAGGATGAATGGATTCTTAGCAAACAGTACGAGCCCACTTGTCTCCTTATCCAAGCGATGGACAACATAGCAGGTTTGTCCGACATAGGCTGAGACATGATTAAGAAGCGCGATTTCTTCTGGTTGGTTTCCGTGTGTTTTCATACCTTCGGGTTTATTGACGATAATTAAATGTTGGTCTTGATAGATTTCCTCTACAAGTTTGGGATTTCCCCAGACAATTTCTTTTGTAGGATAATCTTCCTCATCGAAAATCAGTTGACACTCATCTCCAGCCTTGATCATTTGATGCCAATGGACTTCTTTTTGATTAACGAGAATGTGTTTCTTGATTCTTAAAAAGTGTCTGATTTTTCGAGGAATTAACAGCTGTTCTTCTAGGAAAAATTTGACGGTCATTTCAGGTAGAGAATCTGGGATTATAAAGGTAAATTTCATACAGATATTGTAACAAAAAATGGTGTGTTTGGACAGGGGAAGCAGCTAAATTCTTGTCTTCCTATAGGGAAGATGATAAAATATACGCATGAAATTAGATACATTATTTGAAAAATTTCTTTCCTTATTTAAGAAAGAAGAATCTGAAATGGAAGAAACAGAGATTAACGAAGTTGACTATGAAGAAAATGAGTCAAGTAATTTAAGACGTTCAAGAGGGGGGCGAAAGAAGGCCAGTGCAGTTGGTCCTGTTCGAAAATTTTGGCGTCGCTATCACTTGACCAAAATTTTTCTGATTCTAGGACTCAGTGCCAGCTTGTTTGTTGGGGTCTATCTATTTGCTTTGGCAAAATCGACAAATGTTACCGACCTGCAAAATGCTTTAAAAACTAGGACCTTGATTTTTGATAGGGAAGAAAAAGAAGCAGGTGCTCTGTCAGGACAAAAGGGGACCTATGTTGAGCTTGCTGATATTAGTGAAGATTTACAAAATGCAGTCATTGCTACAGAAGATAGAAGTTTCTATAAGAACGATGGTATTAATTATGCCCGTTTCTTCCTAGCAATAGTAACGGGCGGGCGCTCAGGTGGTGGCTCCACGATTACCCAACAATTAGCGAAGAATGCCTATCTTTCTCAAGACCAGACTGTTCAGAGAAAGGCAAAGGAATTCTTTTTAGCTTTGGAGTTAACAAAAAAATATAGTAAGAAAGAAATTCTGACGATGTACTTGAACAATGCCTACTTCGGAAACGGAGTTTGGGGTGTTGAAGATGCAAGTAAAAAATACTTTGGAGTTTCAGCTTCTCAACTGACGCTTGATGAAGCCGCAACCTTAGCCGGAATGCTCAAAGGACCAGAATTGTATAACCCTTTGAATTCGATTGAAGATTCAACAAATCGTAGGGATACAGTCTTACAGAACATGGTGGCTGCTGGTTATATTGATAAGGACAAAGAAGCGGAAGCTTCGAGTGTTGACATGGCATCTCAGCTACAAGATGCTTATGAAGGGAAAGTTTCAGACTACCGATATCCATCCTATTTTGATGCAGTTGTTAATGAAGCAATTGAAAAGTACAATCTAACAGAAGAAGAAATTGTGAACAACGGCTATCGTATATATACGGAACTAGATCAGAATTATCAAGCTAACATGCAGGTCATTTATGAAAACACTTCTCTGTTTCCGACAGCAGAAGATGGAACTCATGCTGAGTCGGGTAGTGTTGCTTTAGAGCCAAAAACAGGAGGAGTTCGAGGAGTTGTTGGTCGTGTAGCGGGAGATGATAAAGCTGGCTTCCGAAATTTCAACTATGCAACTCAATCAAAAAGAAGTCCGGGTTCAACTATTAAGCCTTTGGTTGTCTACACGCCAGCAGTTGAAGCTGGCTGGGCTCTTAATAAAGAGTTGGATAATCATACCATGGAGTATGGCGATTACAAGGTAGATAATTACGCAGGAATCAAGACGTCTCCAGAAGTTCCGATGTATCAAGCTTTAGCTGAATCGCTAAATCTTCCTGCAGTAGCGACAGTTAAGGAACTTGGTATTGATAAGGCTTTTGAATCAGGAGAGAAATTCGGACTAAACTTGACGAATGTAGATCGTGTCTTAGGTGTTGCTCTGGGAGGTGGTGTGGAAACGAATCCACTCCAGATGGCACAAGCTTATGCAGCATTTGCGAACGAAGGTTTGATGCCTGAAGCACATTTTATTACCCGCATTGAAAACGCAAGTGGGCAAGTCATTGCTACGCATAAGAATTCTCAAAAACGAGTGATAGATAAATCCGTAGCGGATAAAATGACTAGTATGATGCTAGGAACTTTTACAAATGGTACAGGAATAAGTTCGTCACCAGATGGTTATGTTATGGCGGGGAAAACAGGTACAACAGAAGCAGCTTTCAACCCGGTGTATACAAGTGACCAGTGGGTTATTGGGTACACACCTGATGTAGTCATTAGTCACTGGCTTGGTTTCCCGACTACCGATGAAAATCATTATCTAGCGGGATCAACATCAAATGGCGCCGCTCATATTTTTAGAAGTATGGCAGAAACAATTCTTCCTTATACCCCAGGAAGTACATTTACAGTTGAAAATGCTTATAAAATAAATGGAATTGCTCCTGAAAATGTTCCGAATCAGTCAACTGACAATGGTGGTGGGCAGTCAAATGACTCTATAAATGATATCCAAGGGCGCGCTCGAAATCTTATAGATGAAGCAGAACGAGCAATTTCTGATGCTAAAATTAAAGAAAAAGCTAAAACTATCTGGGATACAATCGTAGATTTATTCCAATAAACCTCGAGTGACAAGAATCATTTCTTGTCATTTTTTGTATCCTGAAAAGACTAAAAAATGTTCTAAAAGAAATATCATAAATTCTAAAGCACAAACTCAGACAACTATAAAAGCAAAATAAAGAATAAAGAAATCTGGAGAGCTTAACACTGATATACTGGATAAGGAAAAGGAGGGTAATGATGTTAGAAAAATATTACCATGAAGTAAAAGCTATCGTGCACAAGTGTCGAAAAGAGTATTACCTACATCTATGGGAAAAAGAAGATTGGGATCAAGAGGGCATGATTTGTCTAAACGAATTATTAGAAAGTTATCCGGAATTCAAGGAAAGAAGGGATAAACAATTCTACACCTACTTCAAAACAAAGTTCCGAAATCGAATTTTAGACGCAGTGCGAAAACAAGAAAGCTATAAAAGAAGATTAGATCGACAAGCTTATGAAGAGGTCAGTGAAATTAGCCACCGATTAGGCGAAGGAGGACTTCAGTTAGATGAATCGTACGCTTTACAAGAAATACTTAAAGGATATCGAGATAGTTTAGGGAAAGACAAATTGGAACTTTATGAGAGATTGATTGCTGATGAAAGATTCAAAGGAAGAAAAGCGATGTTAAAAGAGTTAAGAGATGTACTAAAAGATTTTTCGCCAAAAAGATAAAAAAACAAGTCAAACTAGTTGACAAGATAAAAAAAGTGTATATAATAGAAAGAGTTGAAAAGCTCAAGGTCCGTTGGTCAAGGG
>NZ_JBRKNV010000004.1:0-164966 GCF_053010305.1 Streptococcus sp. Z554 | reverse complement strand
TTCTACTACTGGGGCTGGCTCCTCACCTACAGTTCCAATAGGGTCCGTATACTCTGGAACTTCAAGAACTGGAGCTGGTTCATCACCTTTGCTACTAGTAACAACTGCTTTCACTCCCACTTCAACAATTTGATCTTTTGCATCTCTTGTTTCAGTGTGGACAACCTTACGATTTGTTCCTAAAACTTCGATGAAGTCTACCTTTTCCCCATTTTGACCTTCTGAGACGATACGACGTTCATCTTTTGCTAAGTCACTATTCTCACGAATAATTTCCTTGAATGGAATGACAGTTTTCTCAACTTCTAGACTTGGACGGTCTAGGACAAGAGCTTGATCATCCACTGCATGACTAGCCTCTGAACCAGCCTCAAAGCGAAGGCGATATTCTTTCACAAGACTACCATCCTTAGCAAGGAGTCGAACAAGGGTTGGTAGATTGTCTTGATTTGACTCAATGACAGTCGCTACACCATGACCACTTGTTTGGACAGTCACCTGTGGTTTCGCTCCATTAGCGGTTAATCGATATTCTGAAACAGCAGGGTCAAAGTTTTCCAATGCTTTTCCAGCAACTGAAATCGTCACTGCTGGTGTTTCTGAATCACTTACTTTAGCTGGAGAATAGGCACTAAACTCAACCATTGCAAGACCATTGGTTGTGGATTTACGAGTCATCCGTGCGCGAATAGCGGTTGTCTGAATCGGATCAAAGGTAAATTCGATCGGCTTACCAGCCACGATTGCTCCAGACGCCTTATAAGGAATTTCTTTCCAATTTTCTGCCTTGTTAAACGGATGGTCTGCATTTTCTTCATAACGTGAAATGGTGCTTGGTTCAGAATAAGTTGGTCCAACATATCTTTCGAGGACCATTGTTGCTGGTGCATCTGTTCCACTGTCTTTGAAGAATTGGATTGCTACTTTCCCAACAGACTGAGGTGTAATCTGACCATTCTTCTTAAAGAGAACTCCTACGGACACTTCTTGATCCTTTGGAGTACGGGACCAGTTAGTCCAACGACCATCCTCATTAAATCGCCCATCGTTGATATAGAAGATTCGATCATTAGAAGCGGCATCGGTATCGTTTGTAGTAGAGGCAAAAGCTTTAGAATCTGTCGCGTTATTGCTTGCATTCTCAGAGATGACTTGATTTCCTCTTGCCAGAACGGTTACTTGCATCTTCATTGTCAAGTCTGTTCCTAGAACATGACCAAGCACTTCAAAGGTGCCTTCTTGGTCTGTCGCATGTTCAGGGACTGCATCCCATTCAACAGCTAGTTTATCTGTTTTCCAATCTGTTTCTGATGGATAGTAGACTGTCGCTTCTGTAGGTAATTGGAGCTGATCACCAACACTTAAGGTCATGGCACCATTTTCAGCAGCAACTGGTCGTGTAGATTCTTTTTCACCATCACGGAAGATGCGGTACTCTTTCAAGATGGTTCCGTCTTCTGCCTTCAAAATGAGACGTGTTGCTCCTGTTGGACTTGTAGCAGGAACAATCGTTACCACACCATTATCGCTAGCTGTGGCAGTAATTTCTTTGCTAGTTTGCGGAATATGGTAGTCTGTCTTAGATGGATTGAAATGTTTCAACTTCTGACCGTCTACTGTAATAGAAATCTCTGAGCTTGAAGCCGCTGGAACCTTATTTCCTAAGATGGTAATTTCGGTCAAACCGACACCAGCCGTTCCATTTGCCTTCTTCATGCGAATACGAACAGCATAGGTCTCAACCTTATCAAATGTAAAGTGGTTGGTTTGACTTGCGGATAACTGTCCTGGGGCTTTGAGATGTTCAACTTCTTTCCAGTTGGCAGCATTGTTAAATGGATGCTTGACATCTCCTTGAGCATGATTGACATCCGTTGGCAAATCTGGAATTTCTTGACCAACATAGTATTCGATGACATATTCTTTTGGAAGTCCGATTGCACCATCTGTATAGAAATCAACTGATAGATTATCGACAAATCGTTTTGTCAAATCACCTGAGTTACCAAACAAGATAGATGCCCAATCATTATCTGTATTTGTTTGCCATGTAGTCCATCGATTTTTGACATCTGTATTGGCTCTTGAAACGGTCAAATCGTTCAGGGTATTTGCCGAATCATCTCCACCAGTATTGGACACGATAGCTGCTGGCAATTGGGAACCTGTCCATTGTTTCGAGATGTTATTTCCCTCAACAACCTGGCTGGAAACACGAACATGAGCCTTGGTAGTCAAGCGACTACCCACTAATTGACCCTTGATTTCAAAGATGCCTTCAGTTTGACTAAAATTAGCTGGCACCTTGTCCCAAACGACATCTTTATAGACCGTTGTTCCATTAGAGTGGTAGGCACGAACGTTAGCTGGCAATTGAACCGTTTCACCCTTAGGAAGAGTGAGGCTGATTTCCTCTGCAACCTGCAAACCTTCAACAGTCACGTTTGCAGTAGCTTCAATATCTGTACCTTCTACATGACCTTTAAGGGTAAAGCTATGATAGCTAGCAAGTTCTTTTCCATTCACCTTATCCCAAGTTACAGTTACCTTACGAGGCAAGCCTTTGTCAAATTCTGCTCCGATTTGATTAGGCAAATTCGGTTGCTGATTGATATCTGTAGAGATAGAAACAGGATGAAGTTTGACAATTTTCTTGTCTACTTTGTTTTCTTTGATGACCACTACAGTGGCTACAGATTGTGTCTTCTCTGTTTGATGTTCTATACGAGGAGTGAGCGTTACACTACCTTTTGTGTAAAGAAGCAAGTTCTGATCATTCACCTCCAGATGACCACCGTCAGCTGATTTGGCTTCCAAATGGATATCTGATGCTGAAAATTCAGTCTGTGACCCATCTTCGTAATGTCCAATGACATGATAAGGGAGGACTTGATCTTCTGTTGCATTTTCTTTACCTTCTACACTTACTTCTAAGCGCGTCAAGGCAGGAGCTTCTTTCACGAATTGAATCAAATATGTTTGAACCAAATCGCCCTTCTGGTCACTCAAGAATACAGAAGCCTGATAATCATTAGCTGCTGAAGCTTGTTGAACTGTTACCTGATAGCCGGTTGTCTGTGCTCCAACACTTGGGATTTTAGCAGTATAAGGAAGGGACACTCGGTAGTAGGTCTTTCCAGGTTCAAAGTTTTCAAGAGTCTTATCTCCAACCGTGAGACCTGTAACAGTACTTTCTGTCTCTTTGTCACTTGCAATAAAGGTCGCTGTCACCTCGTAGTCATTACCTACTAATTTACCAGTTGCTTCCGTACGTCCACCTTCTTTTGTCAAGGCAGAAGGATCTTTCAAGGTCCAAGAAACGACATCTGCATCAACTAAGTTTCCGTCTGACAAAACAGCCGTAACAGTCTTGTCCAAATCTTCCACAGCTGTACCAACTGGGACTGTTGCTACCTTAGGCAACCACTTATCGAGCGCAACTACCTTGACAAGGGCTTCAGCCTTAGCTTCGAGTCCTTCAACATTACCAAGAACTTTTTTCTCACCAGCACTCGTAAGGAGATCATCTGGGATATTCCAAGTTACTGCTTTTTCTTCGACACTACCATCGCTATAAATAGCTGTCACTGTCTCTGGTAATTTAGGATTTTCACTGACATCAGTTCTTGCCTTAACAGGGGCAAAAGCGACAAAGTGACGGTTTTCTTTTTTACCGGAAACAGTTGTGACTGTTGCTTGATCAGAAGCTAAACCTGCAGAATCTGCATACAGGGTAAATTTCCCTTCTTTTTCAGTAGATTTAACAATGACAACACCTTTACCATTGAAGGCTTTTCTCTGCCATGTGCCATCTTTCTGAGCTTTGTAGCGTTCACGGCTAGCTTGTTCGCCATTATCCACACCAACGATTTGTCCTTGCCCATGAAGATTGAAATGAACCAGATTATTGGCAGTTGGAACGACATTGCCATCTTCATCAACGATTTCATAATGGATATATGATAAATCTTTTCCGTCTGCAGTGATGACATGTTCTTCCTTGGTGAGACGAACTCTAGCTGGCTCACCTGCTGTTGTTACACTATCACGCGCAATTTCTTTGCCATTTTCATCACGAGCAATAGCTGTTAGGGTACCTGGTTTATAGTCAACCAACCACTCAAGATACAATTCACTTGGTTTCGCTCCCTCGTGATAAGGGCGGCCATCTTCAGTTGTTTTCTTAACAAATTCTTTCTTACCAAGAGATTTGTTGTTCAGAAGTAATTCTACGCTAGCGGCATTTGAGAAGGTCCGAACGGGAACCTTGCCATTGATGAGCATATTACGTTCCTTGAGCGTTTCTTCAGTCCAATTCCAGTGAGGCATGATGCGAACAGTTGGTTTTTCTTTGGCACTATACCATTCACTACGGTAGAGATAGAAATCATTCTTAGGCAATCCTGCCGTATCAATAATACCAAAGTAAGAACTTTTCACTGGTGTATGATCTTGGTTATGCCATGGTGTAGGCTCACCGATATAGTCGAAACCAGTCCAGATGAACTGACCCGCATAGCCAGCACGATCACGGTCAAAGGTCCAAGATTCAGTAGCTGTTCTACCCCAGGCTACACGGTCATTACCATAGTCGGATTGTTCATAATGACGATTTGGACGATTATCGTGATAGAGATTTTTAGCAGGATAAAAGTAGGAATCACGTGTTCGAGTTGCTGAAGAAGTCTCAGAACCATAAATCAACCAGTCTGGATGTGCCTTCCGAACGGCATCGTAAAAACGCTCTCCATAGTTCATACCGACAGCATCCATGATTGCTGCTAATTCTAAGAACAAGCCCGTAGAAGCACGACTGAATTTATTTTCACCCATGGTCACATAGCGCTCTGTATCAATAGCTTTGATGACAGCTTTCAAACGCTTAGCTGTTTCTAGTGAACGTTTTCCACCATCAGCCTCATCCACTTCATTACCGAGTGACCACATGATGATTGAAGGATTGTTTTTATCTCGTTCGACCATGGTTCTCAGATCAAAATCAGACCACTTTTCACCCTTCTTAGCTTCTGGGTGAGTCGCATCTTGGTCAAAGAAACGTCCATAGTCATAAGTTTTCTTACCACGATACCAAGTATCAAAGGCCTCTTCTTGCACCAAAAGTCCTAGACTTGCCGCAGCATCAAGCAACTGTGGACTTGCTGGATTGTGAGTCGTACGGATAGAGTTAACTCCCATATCCTTCAAGAGTTTCAATTTACGATAAGTTGCCTTATAATTTTCTTCAGCTCCCAAGGCACCGTTATCATGGTGGATACTAACCCCATGGAATTTCATTCTCTCACCGTTCAGAGAGAAACCTTCTTTAGCTGTCCAGTTGAAATAACGATAACCAAAAGTATCTTCTGTTACATCAACTAGCTGACCGTCATTATAAACCTTTGTTTTCAGAACATAGAGCTGAGGATGGTAGCTTTTTGTTGTCCAGAGAGTTGGCTTGTTGACTAAGATTGTTTGCTTAAAGTCAGCTGTCTCATTTCCTGCTAGGTTCTTGGTTACAGAACGAACCAAATCTGAAACAGCCTTCCCTTCTTTGGTAAAAATCTGTTGCTCTACAAATACCTTGGCTAAATTCTTAGCAGTGTTTTTAATCTTGCTTTGAATTTGTGTTTCAACATTGCCATCCTTTTGTTCAGCCAATTTTGGAGTTGTAATGTGATTGCCATTCTCAGCCACTTGCACCTTGTCACGATAGCTAAGCGTCACATCACGATAGATACCACTACCTGAGTACCAACGACTACTTGGCTGCTTATTGGTAACTTGGACAGCAATGGTATTCTCACTACCATCTTTATTTAAAAATTCAGTAATGTCATATGAAAAATGATTGTAACCACTTGGATAATGACCGACAAATTGACCATTTACATAGACCTTGGAGTCCATGTAAACTCCATCAAAATTAATACGAACGTCTTTGTCCTTGGCAGCTTCGTCTACAGTAAAGGTTTTACGATACCAGGCAGTACCACCATTTAATTGGCCACCCTCGTTTCGAGCAGGAGATTTGTGATCAAAATCAAAATAGATACTCCAGTCATGAGGAAGGTTCAACTTAGACCAGTCATGAACATCCACATCTTTCTTAGAGAAATCACCCTGAGAATTTAATTTAAAATACCAGTCTTTGTTAAAATTTTGTTTTCTTTCCTGTAAAAGTTGGTCTTCTTTTTCTTTCTCTTTGGTAACTTGAGGTAAGTCTGTTGGCGCTGTTTTTTCTTCCTTAGGCTTATGGTCAGCTGCCGGTTTGTTCTGATTCGTTGTATCCGTATGTTCTTCTGGAACTGCTGGATTTTCAGAACTTGCTTCTGAAACTACAGCCTCTTTCCCATCCACTTGGACAGCAGGTTTTTCAGATTTATCTACCTTAGGACTAACTACTTCTGCTTCCTTTTCTTCCTTAGGACTTGTTGCCTCAGTCACCTTTTCTTCAGTTGCTGGTTTTACTGGTTCATCCGTATCCTTTTCTTCTTTTTCAGTAGCGGAATCTTGTGCGCCATTTTGCTCAGCTTTTGCAATGGCAGCAGCAAGATCATCTGGAAGTTTATCTAAGGGTTGAACTTGATGAATGACTTCTTCGTTTGAACTGGATGTTTCAGTTTCTGCAGCTTGGGCTACCTGAAGACCAAAGATACTAGCTCCAATCATAACCGAAGCCGCACCAATTGCAAATTTACGAATACTAAAATGACAGCGTTTTTCAAAAAATCTCTTATCCATTATGGTTCCTTTCTAACTTTTAGTAAGCGATTACATTTTTTCTCAAAAAATAAACCTCCCTCTAGACGCTTACTTATTTTTGCATATACATATTGATACTTTTAATATATCAAAATAGTAGAGTTTTTTCAATAATTTGTAGAAGTTTTACTAGAATTTTATTAGAAATAGAGCCAAAGAAAAGCAAGTTCATTAGAACTTGCTTTTTAAAAATTTATGAATGATTGTACTAGAGGTTAATCTTTATCCAGTGAACGTAAAGCAGCCTGATAAGTTTGTTCCATCAGCATGGTAATGGTCATCGGTCCAACTCCACCAGGGACAGGTGTGATATGGCTAGCGATTGATGCAACAGCATCGTAATCAACATCTCCACAGAGCTTGCCATTTTCATCTCGGTTCATTCCCACATCGATAACAACTGCTCCAGGCTTCACAAAATCAGCAGTCACAAACTTAGCACGGCCAATTGCTACTACCAGAATATCAGCTTTAGAAGCTACTTGGGCTAAATTGTGGGTGCGAGAGTGGGTCAAGGTTACAGTTGCATTTTTAGCCAACAATAACTGCGCCATAGGCTTCCCAACAATATTGGAACGACCAATGACAACCGCATTTTTACCTTCTAAATCAATCCCATATTCATGAAACATTTCCATAATTCCTGCAGGAGTTGAAGGAATCATAACTGGGTGACCAGACCAAAGGCGTCCCATGTTGAGCGGATGAAAACCATCCACATCCTTCTCAGGGTCAATAGCCAATAAAACAGCTTCTTCATCGATATGTTTTGGCAATGGTAGCTGTACTAAAATCCCGTGCCAAGCTGGATCTTGATTGTAGTTGGCAATCAACTCCAACAATTCTTCTTGGGTAATGGTTTCAGGAACTCGCACTACTTCACTTCGGAAACCTGCTGCGATAGCTGAACGTTCCTTGTTGCGAACGTAGACTTGGCTGGCAGGATTTTCTCCAACTAAAATAACGACTAAGCCAGGTACCAAGCCTGTCTCTTCTTTTAGTTTAGCCGTTTTTTCAGCCAATTGAGCTTGTAACTTGGCTGCCAAGGCCTTCCCATCAATCATCTGTGTCATGTCTTTTCTCTTTTCTAACAAATATTCTCTATTATAACAAAAAATCCATCTGCATTCTAACACTTCTTTTCTAATAGACCTTATAGTCTGAAACTATAAGAAAAAGCTCCATTTGGAGCTTTTCTAATTGACTCTAGTCTTACAAAACCTTACTCAAAAAGTCCTTGGTTCTTTGTTCTTGGGTTTGTTCAAAAATCTGCTCTGGGGTTCCGTCTTCGACAACAACACCATCAGCCATAAAGATGACACGGTCTGCTACTTCACGAGCAAAGCCCATTTCATGCGTTACAATAACCATGGTCATTCCTGAATGAGCAAGTTCTTGCATAACTGTTAGTACTTCTCCTACCATTTCAGGGTCTAGGGCAGAAGTCGGTTCATCAAAGAGCAAGACATCTGGTTCCATAGCAAGACCTCGCGCAATAGCGATACGCTGTTGTTGACCGCCCGACAAGCTTTGTGGATAGGCATCTGCCTTATCAGGTAAACCAACCTTTTCCAATAGCTCATGCGCTCTCTTCTCAGCAACTTCCTTACTTTCGCCTTTGGTCTTAATAGGAGAAAGCGTGATGTTTTCTATCACTGTCATATTGGGGAAGAGATTGAATTGTTGGAAAACCATTCCCATCTTTTCACGCATGGCAAAGAGGTCATTTTTCTTATCCGTAATGTCGACACCTTCAAAGATAACCTTTCCTTTTGTAGCTTCTTCGAGGAGATTCATCGAACGAAGAAGGGTTGACTTACCGCTACCAGAAGGTCCGATAATGACTACTACTTCTCCTTTTTTGATTTCAAGATCGATTCCTTTTAGAACTTCATTCTTTCCAAAGCTTTTATGAAGGTTTTCAATTTTTATAAGTGTTTCAGTCATTATTTCTTATCTCCTTGTCCCATACGATTTTCAAAAGCTTTCAAGGCCAGTGTTAAGATTGATGTCATAATCAAGTAGTAAAAGGCTGCAAATAAAAGCGGAGTCAAAGGTAGGTAAGTGGTTGTTGATACTGTAGTAGCCCCATTCCACAACTCCATCACTCCGATTGCTGACAAGAGCGAGCTATCTTTGATAATGGTAATAAACTCATTCCCCAAGGCTGGTAAAATATTTCGAATAGCTTGTGGGAGGATGACATAGCGCATGGCGTTTTTCGGACGAATCCCTAGTGAATAAGCAGCTTCTAATTGGCCCTTTGGTACTGCATTAATCCCAGCACGAACGGTTTCTGATACATAGGCACCACTATTCATCGAAATAATCAAAATTCCTGGAATCAAACGAGTAAGATCAACATCTAAAATCCCAATTTGAATAGTTGGAGCACTAATATGCATCAGCGCAAATGCAATCATAATCTGCACCATCATCGGTGTCCCACGGAAGATCCAGATATAAAGATTGGCAAACCAAGCAAGTGGCTTCATCTTTGAACGTTGTGCAAAGGCCAATAGCACTCCTAGAATGGTCCCTAAAAAGACCACTAAAATAGAAATGATAATGGTAACAATGGCACCGTAGTTAAAATATGGCAGGTATTTCGGTAAAAAAGAAAAATTCATGGATGCTCTACTTTCTATATTTAATTTAAACTCAAAACTTGTATAAGGATAACATATTTTGCATAAAAATGCAACATCCTTACCTGATAATTTCAATAAATTTTCAAAGACGAGGGAAATGGCGAGAAATCTATGTTTTTTCTAGTCAAGTAGAGTCTGTTTATGGTAAAATAGTAAAGATAAGAAATGGAGGAGAATCAAAATGGAATCACATTTGGTTAGAATCATCAATCGCTTAGAAGCAATGACAAAAGATGGTGGTAACTTAAAACGTAACTTTGAACGCGAAGGAGTTGTTGTCGCAGAGGTTGCATTTAACCACGACGAAGAAAACGGACCACTCTTTACACTTCGTGATGTTGAAGCTCGTGAAACTTATACATTTGATAGCATCGACTTGATTGCGATGGAAATCTACGAACTTTTATACTAATCGTTTTATAGAGGCTGGAGAATACTCCTGCTTTGACCCAGGAAAATCCTTTTTGTCTGACAAATGGGATTTTTCTTTTTATGCTATATTTCATCTACTAAAGTCTTTAATATTGACTTCTAAGACTTAATCTTTTTGCTTGCTTTCCCCTTCAATCATGATATAATGAAACTAAAGAACTTTGACTATTTTTGACCTTTCTTTTTTAGTCAAAGTCAAGAAAGAAACGAGGTAGAGGTATGCTCTGTCAAAATTGTAAAATCAATGACTCAACGATCCATCTTTACACCAATCTTAATGGACAACAAAAGCAAATTGACCTTTGTCAAAATTGCTACAAAATTATCAAAACAGATCCTAACAATAGCTTATTTAAAGGAATTACAGATTTAAACAACCGTGATTTTGATCCCTTTGGAGACTTCTTTAACGATCTAAATAACTTTAGACCTTCTTCAAATAACAATGTTCCTCCAACTCAATCAGGTGGTGGATATGGTGGCAATGGTGGTTATGGTTCCCAAAATCGCGGGCCCGCTCAAACACCTCCTCCTAGTCAAGAAAAAGGACTCTTGGAAGAGTACGGTATCAATATAACTGAGATTGCTCGTCGTGGAAATGTCGACCCTGTTATCGGTCGTGACGAAGAAATCATCCGTGTCATTGAAATTCTTAACCGTAGAACCAAAAACAATCCTGTCCTTATCGGTGAGCCCGGTGTTGGTAAGACAGCCGTTGTCGAGGGCCTCGCTCAGAAAATAGTTGACGGTGACGTTCCCCATAAACTGCAAGGGAAAGAAGTCATTCGCCTAGACGTCGTAAGTCTTGTCCAAGGCACAGGAATTCGTGGACAGTTTGAAGAGCGCATGCAGAAACTCATGGAAGAAATTCGTCAGCGCAAAGATGTCATCCTCTTTATCGATGAAATTCACGAGATTGTCGGTGCTGGTTCTGCTGGAGACGGTAATATGGATGCAGGAAATATTCTGAAACCTGCCCTTTCTCGTGGCGAACTTCAGTTAGTGGGTGCTACTACCCTCAATGAGTACCGCATCATTGAAAAAGACGCTGCCCTTGAACGCCGGATGCAACCTGTTAAGGTTGATGAACCGACAGTTGAAGAAACCATTATTATTCTTAAAGGTATTCAAAAAAAATACGAAGATTACCACCACGTTCAATATACAGACGCTGCTATCGAAGCCGCTGCGACTCTTTCTAACCGCTACATTCAAGATCGTTTCTTGCCAGACAAGGCAATTGACCTCCTAGATGAAGCTGGTTCTAAAATGAACTTAACCTTGAATTTTGTGGATCCTAAGGTAATCGACCAACGCTTAATCGAAGCAGAAAATCTCAAGGCCCAAGCAACTCGAGATGAAGATTTTGAGAAAGCAGCCTACTTCCGTGACCAGATTGCTAAATATAAAGAAATGCAAAAGACAAAAGTAACGGATCAGGATACCCCGATTATCAGCGAAAAGACGATTGAACACATTATTGAGCAAAAGACTAATATTCCAGTTGGTGATTTGAAAGAAAAAGAGCAGTCTCAACTGATCAATCTAGCAGACGACCTCAAGGCTCATGTTATTGGCCAAGATGATGCAGTTGATAAGATTGCTAAGGCTATCCGCCGCAACCGTGTTGGCCTTGGAACTCCAAACCGTCCTATCGGTAGCTTCCTCTTTGTTGGTCCTACTGGTGTTGGTAAAACAGAACTTTCTAAACAACTGGCTATTGAGCTTTTTGGTTCTGCTGATAGCATGATTCGCTTTGATATGAGCGAATACATGGAAAAACATAGCGTAGCTAAACTCGTCGGTGCCCCTCCAGGATATGTCGGATATGATGAAGCGGGACAACTGACTGAAAAAATCCGTCGCAACCCCTACTCACTTATTCTACTAGACGAAGTAGAAAAAGCCCATCCTGATGTCATGCACCTGTTCCTTCAGGTCTTAGATGACGGGCGCTTAACGGACGGTCAAGGGCGAACTGTTAGCTTTAAGGATGCCATCATTATCATGACCTCAAATGCAGGTACAGGCAAAGCTGAAGCTAGTGTTGGATTTGGTGCTGCTAGAGAAGGTCGTACCAACTCCGTCCTTGGAGAATTAGGCAATTTCTTTAGCCCTGAGTTCATGAACCGCTTCGATGGTATTATCGAATTCAAGGCTCTCAGCAAGGAAAATCTCCTTCAAATAGTTGACCTCATGCTAGATGATGTAAATAAACGACTCTCAAGCAATAACATCCATCTCGATGTTACAGATAAGGTTAAAGAAAAACTTGTAGACCTTGGCTACGATCCAAAAATGGGAGCTCGTCCACTACGTCGTACGATTCAGGACTATATCGAAGATGCCATTACGGACTATTACCTTGAAAATCCAAGCGAAAAAGAGCTCAAGGCAGTCATGACAAGTAAGGGGAAAATCCTGATTAAGCCAAAAAATAAAATAGAAACAGTTGAGTCAGACGACTAGTTCCTCACATACAAAAGAATGTTCTTACTTGACAGTAAGAACATTCTTTACTATTATAGAAAGAAAGCGCACTCACGAAGGAGAACTTTATGGCAAATCCAACATTTGGAGAAAAAAAAGAGGGAGTTACCTACAAAAATAGATATGGCGTTTATGCAGTCATACCGGATGCAAATCATGAAAAGATTATCCTCGTACAAGCTCCAAATGGTGCATGGTTCTTACCAGGAGGTGAAATTGAAGAAGGCGAAAACCATCTCGAAGCTCTCAAACGAGAATTGATTGAAGAATTAGGATTTTCTGCTGAAATTGGCACCTACTATGGCCAAGCGGATGAATACTTCTACTCTAGCCATCGTGACACCTACTACTACAATCCAGCTTATCTCTATGAAGCTACTTCTTATCAAGAAATTCAAAAACCTCTCGAGAACTTCAATCACCTAGCTTGGTTCCCAATCGATGAAGCTATTACTAACTTAAAACGTGGAAGTCACAAATGGGCGATTGAAGCTTGGAAAAAACAACATCAAATTTAAACTATCTTTACCAAATTTCCCAAAAAGTGCTATAATAGACATAGAAATACAGGAGGAAACCCTATGAAGCTTATCAACACTACAAATTCACACTCGCAACTTGTTAAAAGTCAGCTAGAAAACACAGACGCAACGCTTGTAGAGGTTTATTCTGCGGGAAATACAGATGTTATTTTTACTCAGGCTCCGCTTCATTACGAAATCCTCATTTCCAATAAACATCGGGCAATCCGTGAAAAAGAAATGGAAAAAATCAAAGAATTTTTCCTCAGTCGTAAAATTGATCAACAGGCTATTGATAAGGCAAATATTAAAACCCTCTATTCTGATAAATTAATTGAGATTTCAATCCCTACAAAATAGAATTAATCTACCCTACAGTTAAAACTGCGGGGTTTTTTAATACCTTTTCTTGTTTATATCTTTAAATAAATTATTGTGAATAAGGCTTTTTTGTGAAAATTTCACATTTCAATCGAAAAATGTGAGAAATTTCGTTATAATAGATAGAGAGATTTTAATGAAGGAGTTTGATATGAAAGAATTAGTATACAGAGAAGCCAGGCTAGATGAATACCAAAAAATCGGGAAAGTGTTGGCTGGATCCTTTATGGACTACCCTTTCATGACTCTTATCAAAGATGATTTAAAAAAACCAGAATATTACCCAGCATTCTTAGAATTATTGGATAGCCTTCTGACCAGACTCTATATCAAAGGAGAGACCTGTCTAGTCGCTGAACAAGACGGGGAAATCATGGCCGTTGCCCTCCTGCAACAAAAGGATTTTTCCATTCTATCTTATTTGCTGAATGGTATGGTCAAGCTTTTCCGTTTTATTACTCCGCGCAATCTCTTGAAATATCTTGATTTGGTGGAACGCTCCGAAGAGCATTTGAAAAGATCAGGAAATTTTGACTGGTATTTGATGATGTTAGGAGTAAACGCTTCTAGTCAACACCAAGGAATCGGGAGTGCTTTTCTACAAGAAGGTGTTGAACCTTATCTGAAATCCAAAGGCTGCAAACGCTTGGGCTTGATTACTAGTACTGAAAAAAATGTTTGCTTCTATGAAAAAAACAAGTATGAATTACTGGATTCGATGATGTTAGAATACGGAACAAAATCGATTGGAAACTGGGCTTTTGTAAAGGTACTGGATAACGAATGTTAAACAAAAAAAGATTGGTCCTTAGACCAATCTTTTTTTATGTTACTTAACTGCTTCTTTCAGGGCTTCGACCTTGTCCAAGCGTTCCCATGGAAGGTCAATATCAGTCCGTCCCATATGTCCATAAGCCGCTGTTTGACGGTAAATCGGACGTTTGAGGTCCAACATTTGGATAATTCCTGCAGGACGAAGGTCAAAGATTTGACGCGCTGCTTGTTCAAGCTTACTTTCTGCGACTGTTCCAGTACCGAAAGTATCGATACGAACAGATACAGGTTGAGCGACACCGATTGCGTAAGCCAATTGCACTTCTGCTTTCTTAGCAAGACCTGCAGCAACAATGTTTTTAGCAATGTAGCGAGCTGCATAAGAAGCCGAACGGTCAACCTTAGTCGCATCCTTACCAGAGAAGGCACCACCACCGTGACGAGAATAACCACCATAGGTATCCACGATGATCTTACGACCAGTCAAACCTGAATCTCCTTGAGGTCCTCCGATAACGAAACGACCTGTTGGATTGATAAAGAACTTCGTTTCATCATCCAGATAAGAAGCTGGAATCACTTCTTTGATCACCTTGTTAATCACATCTTCATGGATCTGTTCGTTGGTAACTTCTGGATCGTGTTGGGTTGAAATAACGACTGTATCCACGCGCACTGGTTGGTCATTCTCATCATATTCAACCGTAACTTGAGATTTCGCATCTGGACGAAGGTAGCTGATTTCACCAGACTTACGTAGCTCTGCCAAACGACGAACCAACTTGTGACTGAGTGAGATTGGAAGTGGCATAAGTTCTTCAGTTTCATCCACCGCAAACCCAAACATGAGACCTTGGTCTCCAGCTCCAATCAAGTCAAGTGGATCTTGATCTGCATTACCACGAACTTCCAAGGCTTCATTAACACCTTGGGCGATATCAGGAGATTGTTCTACCAATGATGGGTGTACTCCTACCGTCTCAGCAGAAAATCCATACTCTGTATTGGTATATCCAATCTCTGCAATGGTATCACGAACTACACGGTTAATATCTACGTAAGCTGTAGTTGAAATCTCACCAAAGACATGAACTGAACCAGTATAAACAGCTGTTTCAGCAGCAACGTGTGCTTCTGGATCTTGCTCTAAAATAGCATCCAAGATAGCATCTGAAATTTGGTCTGCAATCTTATCTGGATGCCCCTCAGATACAGATTCAGACGTGAATAATTTACGTTCTGACATAAAAATGTCCCCCCTTAAAAAATATTCGTTATAGAGTTACAAAGAACTGGTAGGAAGAGTAGTTGCAATCAATCCCACCACCTTATCGGGACCATATAACCTAACTATTATAACACGAATTTTTAAAAAATACTCGTATGATTACTATTTTTCTCACTTGGAAAATGTTTTCCAATCTTAACCAAATAAAAACTCTTAAAGTAGACGGGTTTCTACTTCAAGAGTGATGTTAACCTAATTGTTTTCTAGATAAAATTCAAAACGCTCCCCAACGTATTGGCTCTTTACATACTCAAAAGCTGTACCATCATCAAAGTAAGAAACCTGGGTCAGACCTAAAATAGCATGCCCTTTTTCGACTTCTAGGTAATGAGCTATCTTTTCTTTTGCTAAACGTGCGTATATGGTCTGGTGAGATTTACCAATTCGATAACCATGCTCTTGCAAAGTTTGAAAGAAGTGCTTGGTTACTTCTTCTTTTTTGAAATTTTTTATAAATTTCTCAGGAATCGATGCCACTTCATAGACAACAGGAACCTTATCCGCATAGCGAACACGTTCCATACGAATGATATTGTCAGTTGGCAGTAAACCTAGTTTAGCCACTTCTTGCTCATTTGGGATGGTTCGACGATAAGAAATCAAGTGACTAGACGGAGTTTTCCCTTGAGCTTTAACAATCTCTGTAAAACTAGTTGTTCCACGCATTCTTTCCTGAACACGTGTGCTTGAAACAAAGGTCCCACTACCTACACGTCGTTCCAAAACCCCTTCTTCAACCAAAAGAGAGATTGCTTGACGTAAGGTCATGCGGCTAACGGCAAATTCTTCTGCTAAATCGCGCTCACTTGGAAGTCTTTCTCCAATTTTCCAACTCCCCTCATCAATGTCTTTCTTGATTTGGTCGTGGATTTTCATATAAGCTGGTAACATGCTTGATCACTTCTTTTCTTTATTTTTTCCATTGTACCCTATCTCATAGGGAAAAGTCAAACCGCACTTGTTTGGTTGGTAATTCTACCCCTTTTATGATAGAATATTCAAGAAGATATTTCTTTCAAGAAAGGGAAAAGATGAGCAACATTTCAACTGATTTGCAAGATGTCGAAAAGATCATCGTACTGGACTATGGTAGCCAGTATAACCAACTTATCTCACGTCGTATCCGTGAGATTGGTGTCTTTTCAGAACTAAAAAGTCACAAGATTTCGGCTGACGAAGTCCGTGCTATCAATCCTATCGGGATTGTACTTTCAGGTGGTCCAAACTCTGTTTATGAGGAAGGATCATTTGATATTGATCCAGAAATTTTCGAACTTGGTATTCCAATTTTAGGAATCTGCTACGGTATGCAACTCTTGACCCACAAGCTTGGTGGTAAGGTAGTTCCTGCAGGCGATGCCGGAAATCGTGAATACGGTCAATCAACATTGACTCACACAGAATCAGCTCTTTTTGCGGGTACTCCAGAAGAGCAACTAGTCTTGATGAGCCACGGAGACGCTGTTACAGAAATTCCTGCAGACTTTGTCCGTACTGGTACTTCTGCTGACTGCCCTTATGCAGCTATTGAAAATCCAGACAAGAAAATCTATGGTATCCAATTCCACCCTGAGGTTCGTCACTCAGTTCATGGTTATGATATTTTGCGTAACTTTGCTTTGAATATCTGTGGTGCCAAAGGCGACTGGACTATGGATAACTTCATCGAGATGCAAATCAAACAAATCCGCGAAAAAGTTGGAGACAAACGTGTTCTCCTCGGACTTTCCGGTGGTGTTGACTCTTCTGTAGTTGGAGTTCTTCTCCAAAAAGCTATCGGAGACCAATTGATCTGTATCTTTGTAGACCACGGTCTTCTCCGTAAAGGGGAAGCTGACCAAGTTATGGAGATGCTTGGTGGTAAGTTTGGTCTCAATATCGTTAAAGCAGACGCTGCCAAACGTTTCCTTGATAAATTGGCTGGTGTATCTGATCCTGAACAAAAACGGAAGATTATCGGTAACGAGTTTGTTTATGTCTTTGATGACGAAGCAAGCAAACTAACAGATGTGAAATTCTTGGCTCAAGGAACTCTTTATACTGACGTGATTGAGTCTGGTACGGATACTGCTCAAACCATCAAGTCTCACCACAACGTTGGTGGACTCCCAGAAGACATGCAGTTTGAACTGATCGAGCCACTCAACACTCTTTACAAAGATGAAGTTCGTGCCCTTGGTACAGAACTTGGTATGCCAGACCACATCGTGTGGCGCCAACCATTCCCAGGTCCAGGGCTTGCTATCCGTGTCATGGGTGAAATTACTGAAGAAAAACTGGAAACCGTTCGCGAATCAGACGCTATCCTCCGTGAAGAAATCGCCAAAGCTGGTCTTGACCGTGATATCTGGCAATACTTCACTGTTAACACCGGCGTTCGTTCCGTAGGTGTTATGGGAGATGGCCGTACTTACGACTACACCATCGCTATCCGTGCTATCACTTCGATCGATGGTATGACAGCTGATTTCGCTAAAATCCCTTGGGAAGTCCTTCAAAAAATCTCTGTCCGTATCGTAAACGAAGTTGACCACGTTAACCGCATCGTCTACGATATTACAAGTAAACCACCTGCAACTGTAGAGTGGGAATAATATAGAAAGTAAAAATGAATGTTTTACACCGATTCTATCGGGTTTATAGAAGTTAGAATGGTATAAATTTATCTTTTTAGAAAAGTTACCCCGCCAATTTTCCCGCCAAACTTGGCAAATAGATTACAAAAAACTCTCTTAGTGTGAATATGTACTAAGAGAGTTTTTTGTATATAAATTATCTTCTACAACAAATTAGAAAGGTATTTAGCCTTTTCTTTTGATATGCCAAAATTAAGATTACGATGACGTTGGAATAAGGTATAAAAAGTAATGAATGATAGAAAATTATTTAGTAGGTAACTAATCGGACTTTCTCCGACTGCAGTTAGCTCAACTTTTCGTTTATCTCCTAAATCTGATATAGTAACTAAGACTTGCCAACATGTATATCTACTTAAACCTGGGTGCTTCATGTAATCAAAAAAATTTCCCTGTCCAGAGTATGAAATTTCTTCAGAACTTTGCCGTTCAACACTACCGTTCAATTGTTTTGTAGCATTATACAGTATTTCTTCTATCTCAAACTTACTTAATTCACTATAAATTTGATTTGATTGTAAATTAAATTTTGTCATTGTAGTATTCTCCTTTTTGATTAGTATTTTTCCAGCTCTCTTTCTAATTCGAGCTCCTTAATTCTATCTTGTAATATTGTGTTTGAATGATGTAAGCTATAAATTTGGTCTTGCATCATTTTAGAATTGTATTCATTTGAATAATAGTGAATAGCTTGTTGCAAATTTGATGCAATATCAGCGTTTAAAAAATATCGTATACCTGAAATATGATTATATGTTCTAAATTCAGTTGGAATGGAGTAGTACTCTTTTCGCAAAGTAGATAATAATTTTTTCTTTTCTTCCCTATATTTTTCTTGAGTCGCATTTATTATTTTATCGTATTTTATTTTTTCTTTAACAATTCTGATTTTATCTGCTACATATAGTACTGTAGATAAAATCCAAATGAACATGATAATTTCTGAAGTGTAAAAAAATAGTGATACAATGAACAAGAAAAGAACAATAGCACCGTATATTCGTTTTTTTGTAGTTTCAAATTTTTCTTTATGAAGATTAAATTCAAGTTCATTATAATATTCATCAAATTTAGAAATTTTATCTATTTCTTCTTCTGCAATTTTAAGAGTTCGATGTGCTAACTCTTTGGTAGTTGGTCTAGGAACTGTTTTCTTTTCTTCAAGTTGTTGGGTAGGCAATTCACTATTATCATCATACATTGATTGAAGGTAGGTTAGAATAGCAAGCCCTCTAGTATAAATAATTTGATTACTAATTCTTACATATTCCTCAAAATCATCAATTTCAGATAATCGAATTAAATATCCTTCATCATCAAAAAATACAGTTAAGAAGTTATCGGATAGAAATGTTTCAAAATCTTTAAATTGGTCAAAATATTCCTTTTCATCTAAAATTGCTCTTTTAAACTCATCATCTGGAGTCAATGTGCCATCATATAAGTCCCATATTACTGATAGAGTAAGATCAAAATAATCATTATAAGGAGACTGTGCTCTTTTAGGATTTATTCTTCCTTTTGGAAAAATTCCAAAATTTCCTATTTGATAATTATTACAAATCTGATAAACGTTTTTTTCTTTATTGTCAAGCTCAAATTCGAAAGGAAAATCATCATCATATTCAGTGTATGATTTTATAATATTAAGAATCTCGCGTTGCTTATCTCTGGATAACTTACTATATGATTTTCCATAATATTTTCGAAAAATTGCTGTACGATATGTTATAAGAGTGTCGCCACTATGTACTTTGTCATCATACCATTCGAAAATGTCTTTATATATTAATTTCATCAATTCAGAACGGTCAGGTTCGTCTCCTTGCAATAAGAAACTAAATTTTATTGCTTTTTCTTTGTCTGAAATATATTCTTGCACACTTTTAAATGGAAAAGTCTGGAAATCTTCAAGTTTCAATATAAAATCCTCCAATCGATTAATCTCCCTTTAATTATAGTCAATTTATTGAGTATAGTCAATAAATTAATAGAGATAAAATGAAATTATCTATTTAGAAAAGAGATGAGAACGATGATTTCATATAAACCCTTCTACGAAACCTTGTTTAAACAAGGAAAAACAGAGTACGAATTAATTTTTCACCACGGTCTATCCAGCAATACACTACATAGAATGAAAAAAGGAAAACCAATAACTACAGCTACATTAGATACCCTATGTTTTATTTTGAACTGCAATGTATATGATGTAATTACTTATATTCCAGATGATATAGAAGAAGTTTAAATATATGTCAAGTAAGCAATTCAATAATTTATGTAAGCAAAAATTTCCTAATTCATGTCATTTTATTTTTAAAAAATGTTCACAAAGAATCCAAAAGAAATACAAAGATTTAAAACTCAAAAGACATATCGATTTACATTCAGATGAAAAACTTATTGGGAAAATATTAAATTACTCCAATTTATCTGATTTAAGTAGGAACAATCCCTATTTAATAACTCCAAGTGTATTGAATTACTTTGTTAATGAAGAACATTATTTTAATGATGAGAATGAAGTATTATGGGGCCGTGATATAGACGAATATTTAGAAGATTTCTTTATTGAAATGATTCTTGATATTCAAGGAATACCAGAATATTCTAAGCACTTATTGAATTTATCACTAACAAATACAGAGGATATCAAAGAATATTTTCAACAACATTTTCCTTTGGCAAGTTCTTCTTACAATGAATTAAAAGATAAATTTATTGATTTTACCTATAATCAGTTTGATACTATAGAAGTTTTAGAAAACGATTCAGTATTTTTATTTAGGAAAAAGGACTCTGTCACACTATCACCTAAAAATAAGGAATCTTATCTTAGCTATCAAAAACTTCCAGAAAAGTTAGACTTATTAGCAAAGTATATTTTATTACCAATGATAGATAAACTAACACTCGAAAGTTTAATTTATCGTAAATAATAAAATTTTTATTTAGTACTGTATAGCATATTTTCCCCACTTCGCGTGGGGATTTTTTTGTTGTCAAAAAATTTTTATCCCCACATTTCAACTAATTAAAAATGAGACAATATGACTGTCAAGGAGGTCATGAACTGCTTGATGAAATTAATCTAGTGTGCACACAAAGATAAAGAGGTAACAAATGGAAAATAATTTTGGAAAAGTGAGTTTTAACTCACCAAGCTTGAAAAATCTACTAATTGGTACGTCCAATGTAGAACATACTCCTACTAGTGCTTTTGTTATTGAATGTAGAGATGTTCCTAAACGTAATGAAAAAAATGAAGTCATTGATGGAACAATAAGTAAAAAAGTTTTATTGGCTCTTCAGCCAGAAATTGTTAAGGCTATTCAAGAGGTTGGTGGAGATTTAAGTAGCATAAAACCTTTCACTATTGAGATATACAACGATGAATCTTTTTTAAAAAAAATTAATAATGAGTTAATCATTGCTAAAACAATAGATTTAGAAGGAGCATTATTAGCGTTAAAATGGGTACCTGATGGTCGAAATGGTGGTGCGTACCGAGAATTCAAGCTCATTATTTCAGAAATAAAGTTATCGGGTGCTAAATCATGATAGTATCTAAAATAAAAAGGAAACTTAGTAAATATGATTGTCGTGAATATACCCCTACTTACTTATCTGTTTCAGAAACTATAGAAAGCCGTAAAGAAAGGCAGTACTCTCTTATTAAGAAACTGTTAAAGGTGTTCCTAATATCTGTTATCATTACCTTTCTTTCATCACATTTTCCTTTATTAAGCACTATCTACAAGATAAGTATTGTTATATCTTCTGTTCTGTTAGATATTTTTATATGGTATATTGTAGTAAAATTCTTATTTTCTACTTACTCTCCTATATGGAAGTACAGATTTTTAAGCATTCTTAGACTTGCAACAGAACGTTTAGACCTAATTCAACTTCCCTCTAATAAAATACAGATAAAAACAGTTGAATGGAAATTTTATAAAGAAAATGAAAGGATTATAATTGAACTCAATCCTTCAGGGACAATTCCTAATATTCAGCAAGTAAAAGAAATAACAAGGCGGTTGACCGAATTTCTTATTCAAGCTACTAACGAGGACTGGAATATCTTGGAATCAACTGTGCAAAATAGTTACGTTGTTATAAAATATGGAAAATCAAATCCAAGATATACTGTTAGTGAACTATTCAAGATAGCAGATGAAGATTATTATATCAATTATAAGCCAATAAAACTTTATGATAATATTTGTTTTGATATAGCTAGTGAGGCTTGCCACCAGATTGTTATAGCCCCTAGCGGAGCAGGAAAATCACTTTATCTTTCTTCTCTTGCTGGTATGCTAATTAAACAGGGGCATTCTGTGAGTTTAATTGACGCAAAACGAACTTCTTTAGGTGCAACCTTTGAAAATCTCGGTATTACTGTTGCACGTACGGCAGAAGAGATTGTTCTACTTCTTGAACAAATGGTTTTTGAAATGGAAGATACCTACAAACGTTATTTCTCCTTTTCTTCGGTTGATTTTTCAACTACTTATAGTGATTTCTCACTTCCTGCCCATTATCTTATATTTGATGAGGTGCTTGCAGCCTTAGAATCTGGCACACCTTCCCAACAAAAGGAGATGGTTAGATTGCTAAAAATACTTGCTCTAAAATCACGAGCTTCCGGACGTGGTTTACTCATCTTGGCAAGCCAAAAATTACTTGCTTCAGATTTACCACGTGCAGTAACCGAACAGTGCCAGACAAGAATTATTTTAGGAAGTGAATCAAGCATATCCGAAGAAACGTTTTACAGTGTCATGGGTAAAGAGAAAAGAGACCTTTTGGCGGAGTACAGAGGAGGAGTTGGAAAAGGATATATTTTAACTCCGAAAACAAACGGAATAAAATATTTTGAGACTCCATATTTTGATTTAGATTCAATAGCTTTCAAAGATAAAATAAGAGACTTTCAAACTATTCCAAGAAAGCAGATAGAATGAACTAACTATCTAGTGAGCCGGCTTGCCCATAAGCAAGCCAGGGCTCGCTAGATGTGTATATTAGCCTGCTACTTGACATGCAGGCATGATAAGCGGAGGACTAATGACTAGAGAATTATATAACACAAAAATAATTCAATATAATCCAAATACTTTCGAGGTCATATACTATCGAAAACCAAAATTTAGAAGACTAGGAGAAACCGATACTACAGTATCTAATACTTCTAAAAGTCCAAGTGAAAAAGAACTCTATCAGCAAGCCAATAGGATAAAAAGGCGTATTCGTCACTACATGCTGTGCAATGATTTCGATTTATTTTGGACATTAACTTTTAACGACGAAAAAATCAATTCCCATGATTATTTAATCGTAAAAAAGAAAATACGCACTTGGCTCAAAGCTCAGCGTGAAAAATATGGAAAATTTCACTACATTTTCATACCAGAATTACACAAAAATGGACGGCTTCATTTTCATGGAGTAACAGGCGGTTTTAGTCCAAAATTAACAAAAGCAAGAAATACTAAAACTGGTCGATTGATAAAAAAGAATGGCAAGCAAGTCTATAATGTTGATTCATATCAATTAGGATTTAGTACCGTTACAAAAATCGATTCTTCTGAAAAAGTTGCTAACTACATTACAAAATATATCACAAAAGATTTACTAGCTATTCCAAGTGGATATAAACAGCAAAAATATTTTTCATCTCGTGGTTTAATAAAACCGATAGTAAGCTATGAAAATTTAGAAAGAAATTATTTTGAGAGATTAACCCCCAGTTTTTCAGTAGGTCATTTAGATAATCTTGAGTACAAAGAAGATATTGCGATTTACAATCTATCAATAGATGACAATGGGGAGATTATTCAAAATTCAACTGATACAAGAATAAAAATCAGAAGGGAATAGTAAGCGTATGAAACCATTGATTAGTAAAGACGACTTGATAAAACTAGGATATAAGAAACATACTGCAATTAGTATTATTCAAGCGGTAAAGCAGGATTTGGTGTATAATAAAGGTATACCATTCTACAATAACCGTAGACTTGGACTAGTCCCACGGGAAAGGGTAGAAAACCTTATCGGTGTAAAACTAGATGAGGAATAACAAATGGCAAAAACACGTTATAGCGGTGTGTTTGTTGATACGAAAGGAAAATATTTCTATGAAACAGAGCTAGGCATTGATAGAATCAGTGGTAAACGTATTAGAAAGAAAAGTAGAAAAGATAGCAACGGTAAGCCTTTTTCTACTGCCAGAGAGGCGTATTTAGAATTGACTCGGGTAAAACGAGAGTATCACAAAGCTCATACTTACGCTAATTACAATATGACTGTCAAGCAGTTTATTTTAGATTGTTATATACCATATTATAAATCGTATGTGGAAGAAAGTACTTATGCTGTCAGAATCAAAAATCTTGAAAAGATTGCTGAACGATTTTATAACAAGACACTACGTGGTTTGACTATTGAAGATATTCAAAACTATCGGATATGGTTACTGTCAAGCAAAGACGAAAACGGTTCTGGCTACTCTCAAGCCTACGCTAGTCTAATCTTTGGTATGTTTAGAAAGTCTCTTGATTATGCTGTAGAAATGGGTTATTTGGAAACTAATATCTCTAAGAAAGCCAAAGCTATTCCGAAAGGAAAGGCTATCGTTCCATACTGGACTAAAGTAGAATTTGAGCGTGTTATTGCTCAAATCTGTCTTGATGATTTTTATGAACATCTTAATTTCGTTATGCTTTGGACTTTTTTCATGACAGGTATTCGAGTAAATGAAGGAATGGCACTTTGGTGGAATGATATTGATTTCGATAAAAAGCGTATGCGTGTTCATCATATGCTTATTCTAAAATCAAGGAAAAACTGGCAAAGAAATGCCTATACCAAAACAAGTGATGGCAAACGTATTATTTCCCTAGATGATGATACGATTTCTATTTTAAAGCGTTGGAAAGACAGACAGAAAGAAATTGGTTTAGGCAATGAAACTGATTTTATATTTACATATGATAGCCTTCCAATGATAAAATCTACACTAGCTAGAATTATTCAACGATATTCTGAACTAGCTAATGTAAAGCGAATACAGGGTAAAGGACTTCGTCATAGTAACGCTTCTTATTTGATAAACGAGTTTAATGTATCTGTCTTGATTTTGTCGAAAAGGTTAGGTCATTCTAGCCCAGAAATTACTTTGAAACATTACTCACACCTTTGGCGTGGAGCTGACGAATCTATTGCTGAAATAATGAGTGGGAATATATCCATACATACAGCTCCAAAAACAAAAATTCAATTCAACGGGAATCAAAACCTAAAAAGATAACCCCGCCAGAAATCCCGCCAAATATATTTAAAAGGCATTGTAAACCTTAATAAATCAAGGTTTTCTGGCACTAAACCTATGAAATTTTTAATTGAGTGGGAATAAAATGAGTTATTCAAATAACGCTGAAATCAATAATTTCAGCGTTTTTATTTTCTTTATAGCACCAATTTAACAACAAAAATCTTAATTCCAGAATCAAAAAAACACCTGATAAAGCCTATATAGCTCTAATTCAGGTGTTTTGTTTTTATTAATTTATCTTAGTGTTTTTTTAATTTTCTGTTTCCTAGGGCTAATCCAAGTCCAGCGAACAATAGACCAAGTCCCATGAGACTTTGATTTCTTGTATCATTGCTTCCAGTTTCAGGAAGTTTAGCTGGTTCTGGTTTGTAAGCAGTAGGTGCTGGTTTAGGAGTTGCTTTCTGCTCCAAAACTGGCACAGTTGTACGACGTTCTAAGTAGAATTGGTAGCTGTCTTTTGTTACCTTGTATTGACGGCCTTCACCGACTGTTTCCACAATCCATGAAGCTGCATCCTTAGTTAAAGAGTCAGCCAAGTTACGATCAATATCCATTAAACGTCCCTCAGACACAAAATCTTTATAGTTTCGTTGATTATAAAAGGTTGTTGCTACGATCCTATCAATACCAGCTTTTTTCAGAGTTGTTAATGTCTCAGCGATAGATGGAATTGACGGATCTTCTTTCATCCTAGCATCTGTTAACAACACCACAAACTTTTTATTTTTTGGTGACTTAGACCAGTCGTAAGTAGAAACAATCTTTGTGAGAGCAGGAGTTGCTGTTTCAGGAGAATCTCCCCCATGTGCAATCTTAATTTTTTCTAAAGCTTTTTCAAGTTCAACTGGATCTGTTGTAAAATAAGTCTCACCAAATTTCGTTAGAATTGTATCTTCGTCAGTTTTTCCTAATCGACGTCCGTATACTTCATCACTATATGTAGCTAATCCAAAACGTGCCGCTACTCCATCTTTGGCAAGATTTCTTGCAAACTCATTGACATTTTTACGAACAGTATTAATGGTTCCACCCATAGATCCTGAACGGTCAACCACGAAAACAATATCAGCTGCTCCTGCTTTTTTAACAGTTGGTGGTGTTTTAGTTATTTCCACAGTTGTTGTCTTGTCTACTCGTTCGTACTGAGTAAATGTATTTCCTTTTTCATCCTTGCCAGTTACTGTACCTTCAGTAGTCGTCGTTGCTGGTGCCGGAATTGTCTCATCTTTAGATGCAATCACTTCTGTTTTTGAAACTTCTGCAGTCGCTGTTTCTACATGGACTTTTTGATTGCCTTCTTGACTTTCTTTGACATTAATAGGTGATAGTTTGGTAGAAACATCAATCAAATCTCCTGGTTTTGCTTCTGATTCTTTTACAACAGGTTTCTCACTTTCTGCTACAATTTCTGCTTTCGCCTCTTTAATTGGTGATTTGACTTCTTCTACTGCTTTTGGCGTCTCAGTTACCTTAGTAATTTCACTTGACGGAACCTTACTAGTTTCATCAGCAGCAACTTGTCCAAGTTGTGCAAAAGCAAAGAGGATAGCCACAGATGCCAATCCAACTTTCATCTTACGCAATGAAAAACGTTCTTGCTTAAACATTCCTTTTGCCATAATGACCTCTTTTCTTTAACAGATTTAATATTTTTTTAAAATCTGTTTTTTTTTAGAATAACATAAATCACTACAATTTACAAGCGTTTACTTGAGAGACTTTGTAACTAAAAAAACGATAGTATCAATATTTAAAGATAATTTTTGTTCCAAGTTTCAAAGCATCATTTCCTATAATTCTTATCTTATTGAGATTTTAAAAAACAGTAAAACCGCTTAGTTCTACTGTTCTCATTTTTAAAATGTCTGACGTTTAGCCTTACGTTCTGCACGTCCACGGGCACGACTTTCTGCTCGCTTAGTCTTCCGACGTTTTTCATCAACAGCCCACTGGATTTTCTTTTTATAGCCAGGCTTGATCTTTTTCTTTTTCTTTTTAACCAGACCAATCATCTCAGTATCAAGCTTATCCTGTCTCTTTTCACGGTTGGCACGACGGTCACGGTCATAAGTGTCTTGGAATTCTCCGTCTTTAACAACCTTAGGTACAAACTTGATTCCCAATTTCTCTAACTCACGAATATCAGAGTCATCGCTTGGCTGATAAAGGGTAATGGCTGTACCTGGTAGACCATTACGTCCAGTTCGTCCAACACGGTGGACAAAGAAGGACAAGTCTTGTGGAATGGCATCATTGATAACGTGGCTGACACCTTCGATATCAATCCCACGCGCCGCCAAGTCAGTTGCGACGATATACTCAAAATCAAGATTTTTCACCTGATTCATGATCCGTTTGCGTTCACGAGGTGCAATATCTCCATGGATCTTAGCCACCTTTAAGCCTTGAGCTGTTAGGTATGTATGCAATTCATCTGCCCGCGTCTTGGTATTGACAAAAATCATGGCTAGATATGGTTGCATAACTTGAGTCAACTCATAAATCTGAGCATTCTTGTCACGACCCTTGGTCGAAATCAACCAGTTGTCAATGGTATCAGAGATAACTGTCTTGGTCTTGATTTTCTCCATGACAGGATTTGACAAGTATTTCTTCAAAAATGGTTGTAGTTTTTGTGGAATAGTTGCTGAAAAGACCATGAACTGCAAGTCCTTAGGAAGACTACCTGCAATCTTATCAACTGTTTCCAAGAATCCCATATCCAAGGTCATGTCGGCTTCATCGACTACAAAGGTCTTAGCCTTGTGAATGGCTAGATCGCCTGATTTTACCAAGTCGTAGATACGACCTGGAGTTCCAATAACGATATGAGGTTGGTTGCTAGCCAGTTTTTCAATCTGACGCGCCTTGTCTGTTCCACCAACGTAGTTAACGACACGTACTTCCACATCCGAATGAGCTGCAATCTGACGAGCTGCTTGGTAAATCTGCGTTGCCAATTCACGACTTGGAGCTGTGATAACTGCCTGCACACTATCGCTTTCTTCATCCAATTGTTGGAAAATCGGTAACAGGAAGGTATGAGTCTTCCCTGAACCTGTTTTGGATTCACCAACCAAGTCACGACCTGCCAGAACAATAGGAATCAACTTTTCCTGCACCTCGGTAGGAGTCGTAAACTTCAACTCCTCCAAGGCTTTTTCTATATAGTTTTTAAATTTAAATTGTGTAAATGACATAATTTCCTCGATTCTATCTATCTACTCATTATACCATAATTTCGTTTATAACAGGGGCTGGATTTCCGTCAAGAATAATACCATGAACATTTTATCAACCAAGCATACATAAGAAACACTCCTAGTTACCATGAACAAGGAGTGTTATCAGGTTACTTAAGCTTCCATTCTTCTCTCAACCAATCACAAAAATAGTGGTAGCGTTGGTCGAGGGCTTCATGATGCCCATAAGCATCAAATGTCGAATAAGTTGAAGGGACTTTCTCTGAAATCAAATCATGTAAATCTCTGGCATACATAGGAGCCTTAGACAGTCGATTGGAATGATTAGCACCTTCTGTCTGCCCATTTTGCAGATAAATCAGACTTTGATTCTGTATCAAGGTATGTCCCCTACAAAAGTCTATAAAGCCTGGATACCAGAAGGAACCACAGATAGAGAAGATACAGGCAATAGGAAGATGACTACTATAGAGACTATAAACGGCAGCCAGACCTCCAAGCGAATAGCCACCATAAGCAATTCTGCTTTCATCAAGTAAATAGTCTTTTTTTAGAGTTGTTAAAATTCCCTGAAAGAGCTTCTGATGGTATTCATCTCCCCTCCCACCAAAATCTGGAACCCCTTCTTTCAAAGCACTAGCCTTCCAAGGTGTAAAGTCATCCAGACGATTTTCTGGGATCAAACCCACCAAAATCACAGATTGGGATAGTTCTGACAAATAGTCCAATTGCCCATCATTTAACAGAACCATTGGGTAGGCTTGTTGAGGATCATAGTTTGAAGGAAGACTGATCCTAACTCGAATCCCCTCCCAGTTAAACTCCTTATTTCTTGATAAAGTCATTGATTTTTTCAAGGGAATCAATCACTGCAGGACCGTAATCCATCAACTCATCGTAAGAGATAGTCATGATTTTTTTATTTTTGATTGCTGGTACATTTTCTAAAACAGCATTTGCCTTCATCAAATCCACTGCTTTTTCATCTAACTTTTGATTACGATCGCTGGTTACATAGATAATCAACTCTGGATCCATTGACACTAGATTTTCCAGGGTCAAGCCAGAAGTTCCTGTTGCGACATTGGTATAACCAAGTTGGTTGAGCAAGCTTTCTTGTAGGGCTGACTTGTAGGCACCAAAGGTTTCATCATTGTAAGCTACCATGATCAAAGCCTTTTTCTTTTCACCCTGTGAATCTGGGTTGGCTTTTTTAACCGCATCGATTTTAGCTTGTAATTGCTCTGCGTATTGATTCGCCTTGTCTTGGACATTGAAAATGGTACCAAGATTCTTCACATCTTCGACGATATTTCCTAAATCTTGTTGGATAGTTGAAAGTGAAGCTTTTTGCGTATAAACAGGGATTTTGTTTTCATTCCAAGCACTAATGGTTCCCATTGACTTTTCAGAAAACATCATGTTGCGTCCCATCAAGGCATCTGGTTCATAAGAAAGAACTGTTTCTTGTGAGACAGATTTTTTATCGCCAATGTGAGGGATGGCTTCAATAGCATCCTTGTATTTACCAGTTACGGCATTATCAGGATTGAGCATGCCAGCAATTTTATCTTGCAAACCGAGTTCAAGCAGGATTTCAGTTGTTGAGAGGTTGTTGGTGATGACCTTTTCAGGTGCCTTTTCAAAGACTTGTTCGACTTCATTTCCTTTAGCATCATAAGTTTTGATGGTTACAGGATAGCTGGTTTCTGTATTAGCTTTTTGACTAGCTTCTGTTGTAGCCGGTGCCGTTGCTGTTTCTTTAGATGCGTTACCACAAGCTGCCAAAGATAAGGTAGCTACTGTTACAAGTAAAATACTAAGTGTTTTTTTCATGTTTTTATTTTCCTTTTTAGTTTTTATAAATAGTGAATCATGGCTTGCTGATCTTCTGTCCAAGTTACCTTACTTTGAACGCCATAGACAGCCTGCAATGACTCGGGTGTGATGGTCTCTTTTGGAGTTCCTTGGTAAACAATCTCCCCTTCTTTCATTAGGTAGAGATAGTCTGAATAGCGACAAGCTAGCTGAATATCATGCAAGACAGCTAGCACGTTGATCTGAAGATTTTTGACAATGGTCAATAAGTCTAGCTGATACTTGATATCCAAATGATTGGTCGGTTCATCTAAGAGCAAGAGGGTTGGCTCTTGGGCCAAGGCGCGTGCTAACAGAACCCGCTGCTTCTCTCCTCCTGACAAAGAAGAGTAGAGTCGATTTCTCTTTTCGAGCATATCTACCTTGACCAAAGCATCCTCAACCAAAGCAAAGTCTCTGTCTGTTTCCTTTTGCAAGAAAGAGAGATGGGGTGTTCTACCCAGCATGACAATCTCCTCAACCGTACAATCAAACTGAAGTTGATTAAACTGCGTGATAACTGCCATCTGCTTTGCCGTTTCTTTGACGCTCATTTGGTCTAGAGGCTTCCCATCTAAAGAAATCAATCCCTGATTTGGCTTTTCCAGTCGATAGAAGAGTTTCAGCAAGCTGGTCTTTCCACTTCCATTTGGTCCCAAAATAGTATGAAATTGCTTTCCCTCAAGTTTAAGTGAGACTCCTTTGAGAATCTTTTTTTCTCCGATTCCAAAGTGAATATCCTGACACATTAAGTCCATATCAGACCTTCACCTCCCCTCGTCTACTTGCAACCATATAGATAAAGAAGGGTGCTCCTACTAGGGCCGTGAAAATTCCAATCGGTAGTTCAGCATTTTGAATCAGAATGCGAGCAAAGACATCTGCCCAGACGACAAAGAGGGCGCCTAGTAAGGTTGCAATCGGAAAAAGCCTTTTGTAATTTGTCCCTACCAAACTTCGGGCTAGATGAGGTGTAATCAAACCGACAAAACCGATGATCCCACAAGTCGAAACTAGGACTGCCGTCATCACAGCTACAATCGTCACATAGAGATACCAGTAAAAACGTAGGGGAATCCCCAAGGTCAAAGCCCCCTCATCTCCCATCATCATGGCATTGAAAACACGATATTGAGTGGAGAAAAATAAAAAGGCTAGTCCCACGATTATAGTTGGTAAGGTTAAGTGTCCCCAAGAGGTTCCCGCTAAAGAACCCATAGTCCAAAACTTGATGGTCATAACACTGTCAGCATTGGCACCAATAGAGATAATAAAGTTTGAAAAAGCCAAAAAGAGTGCATTGACAACTGTCCCCGATAGGATTAAGCTAGAAGTTGTCATCCTGCCCTGCATCGATGCAATGAGAAGAACTGCAAGCGTTGCTAAAATCGCACCAAGGAAAGAACCTAAACCAATCATAACTTTAAATCCAAGAATAATACTCAAAGTTGCTCCAAAGGTTGCCCCGGCAGAAATTCCTAAGACATAGGGCTCTGCGATTGGATTATTGACGGTTGACTGCATGACACTGCCACACATGGAAAGGCCTGCACCCACAATCAAACCAAGAAAAACCCGTGGCAATCTCATATTCCAAACAATAGCAAGCGTAGACCTTGAGATATCTCCTATCTCAAAAGGAGTCCCTAACTGACTCAAAATGATCCGATAGGTATCACTCAAGCTGATTTGAACAGAACCCATAGAAACTGCCAGAAACAAAGAAATTCCCAAAGCTCCGAGCAAGATAGCTAGGAGAAAAACATATCGCAGGTTTTGATGGCTTCCAGAAAATTTGGAAAGCATGAAACCCTCCCTTAATAAAAATTAAAAATTTAGACAATTTTCATAATTAGTATACCACATTTCCAAAGCAGGAACAAGACACAAAAAAAGCCCTCTGAAGTCAGAGAGCTGAAGATTGTACAAAAATTTTAGTGAAACAAAAAATCCCCCCGAAGGGAGATCATTCTGGTTTATTTTACCTTACAGTGCTAGGAACCGTAACCGAAGATAATACTTGACTACATCGAGGTAAGGTGACAAAAATAAAAAGCTACTCAACTAGAGTAGCCTTTTTTTCAAGATATGCTCAATTGAACACGGCCTAAGCACTTGGCAAAAACAAAAAGCCCTCTGAAGTCAGAGAGCTGAAGATTGTACAAAAATTTTAGTGAAACAAAAAAATCTCCGCTAAGGGAGATTATTCTGGTTTATTTTACCTTACAGTGCTAGGAACCGTAACCGAAGATAATACTTGAGTATATCGAGGTAAGGTGACAAAATAAAAAAGCTACTCAACTAGAGTAGCCTTATTTTAAAGATGTGCTCAATTGAACACGGCCTAAGCATTTGGAAAAAACAAAAAGCCCTCTGAAGTCAGAGAGCTGATTTGAGCTCGGGCTAAAATCCTAGTGAAAAAGATGAAACTCCTTGTGTTCATCGAACACGGTGTCGTTTCCCTATTTTCATACGGATTTTTAACGCCCTTAGCATCATGATTAGCGACGAAGTCCAAGAGAGTTGATCAACTCACGGTAACGGTTAACGTCGTTTTTACGCAAGTATGCAAGCAAGTTACGACGGCGACCGATTTTCTTCATCAATCCACGGTAAGTAGCGTGGTCTTTTTTGTGTTGTTTGATGTGTTCGTTAAGGTGGTTGATTTCCCAAGTAAGGACAGCAACTTGAACCTCTACTGAACCTGTATCACCTTCGTGACGTGCATATTGTGCAATGATTTCATTTTTTTTCTCTTTTGAGATTGCCATGATGTTTCTCCTTTTTATTTGGCTTCATCCGAGTGACAGGTTGGCATGCCTGTAACCAAGAAGAAGTTATTTGTCTTTACGACATTTCTTATTCTACCAATAACTAAGTTCTTTGTCAACTAATTTACTGTTCTTACCGCAAATGTGCTATAATAGTTATAGGAAGGATATCTAAGTAGACATCTTGAAAAGAGAGGTGATTACCATGCGTAAATACTATCGTTATCTCCCCTACTATTTGGTCATATTTTTCTTTTATTGGCCACTTTATGAGCTGTTATTTTGGACTATTACTAAAAACTATATCTTGGAGGAACTCACCATCAGCAACGTTATTATCTTCTCTCCACTGGTGACTTTCATAGTATCACTATTCTACTCTTATCGTTTCAAGTTCTCAGTTTGGTGGTTAATTGGAGTTGGAATCCTCTTTTGCTTTACCATCATTACTTTCGGAGAATTTATCCTTCTCTACTTCCTAGCCTATGAAATCTTTGCCCTCGCGGGTATGGCTGTCGGTGCCGCTATTAAGAATATAGTGCAAAAACTGAAAAATAAAAAACTTTCACAAAAACCTTGAAAAATCTCGCAATCATGCTATAATAATGCATAGAGACAAGTCACTTAGAACCTTTCTACCAGAGAGTGCGTGGTTGCTGAGAACGCATAGAAAGACTATATTGATACTACTCTACTGACTTTTATGCAAACATAAAACGGTGGCTACGTTAGAGCCAATCAGAGGTGTCCCTCTTTTTTGAGGAGCATAAATGAAGGTGGAACCACGTTGCGACGTCCTTTTTGGATGTCGCTTTTTGTTTTTCTTGATTTAAGACTGCAAAATAGGGAAACACTTCTGCTTTAGAAATAATGGATAACCAAAATAAGGAGAACATCATGATTAAGATTACTTTCCCAGATGGCGCTGTTCGTGAATTCGAATCTGGCGTTACAACTTTTGAAATTGCTCAATCAATTAGCAATTCCCTTGCTAAAAAAGCTCTAGCTGGTAAATTTAACGGCAAACTCATCGACACGACTCGTGCAATCACTGAAGACGGAAGCATCGAAATCGTGACACCAGATCACGAAGATGCATTGGATATCTTGCGTCACTCAGCTGCTCACTTATTTGCCCAAGCCGCTCGTCGCCTTTTCCCAGACATTCACTTGGGTGTTGGTCCAGCTATCGAAGATGGTTTCTACTACGATACAGATAATGAAGCTGGTCAAATCTCTAACGAAGATCTTCCTCGTATCGAAGAAGAAATGCAAAAAATCGTGAAAGAAAACTTCCCATCTATTCGTGAGGAAGTGACTAAAGATGAAGCGCGTGAAATCTTCAAAAATGATCCATACAAATTGGAACTGATTGAAGAGCACTCAGAAGACGAAGGTGGTTTGACCATCTACCGCCAAGGTGAATATGTGGACCTCTGCCGTGGCCCACACGTTCCTTCAACAGGCCGTATCCAAATCTTCCACCTTCTCCATGTAGCTGGTGCTTACTGGCGTGGAAATAGCGACAACGCCATGATGCAACGGATCTATGGTACAGCTTGGTTTGACAAGAAAGACTTGAAGAACTATCTTCAAATGCGTGAAGAAGCCAAAGAACGTGACCACCGTAAACTTGGTAAAGAGCTTGACCTCTTCATGATTTCTCAAGAAGTCGGCCAAGGACTTCCATTCTGGTTGCCAAATGGTGCGACTATTCGTCGTGAGTTGGAGCGCTACATCGTAGACAAAGAGTTGGCTTCAGGCTACCAACACGTCTACACTCCACCACTTGCTTCTGTAGAACTTTACAAGACTTCTGGTCACTGGGATCATTACCAAGAAGATATGTTTCCAACTATGGATATGGGTGACGGTGAAGAATTCGTCCTACGTCCAATGAACTGCCCACACCACATCCAAGTCTTTAAACACCATGTTCACTCTTACCGTGAGTTGCCAATCCGTATCGCTGAAATCGGTATGATGCACCGCTATGAGAAATCAGGTGCCCTCACAGGTCTTCAACGTGTACGTGAAATGTCTCTTAACGACGGTCACCTCTTTGTGACTCCAGAACAAATCCAAGAAGAATTCCAACGTGCCCTTCAGTTGATTATCGATGTTTATGAAGATTTCAACTTGACTGAGTACCGCTTCCGTCTCTCTCTTCGTGACCCTCAAGATACTCACAAGTACTTCGACAACGATGAGATGTGGGAAAATGCACAAACCATGCTTCGTGCAGCCCTTGATGAAATGGGCGTTGACTACTTTGAAGCTGAAGGTGAAGCTGCCTTCTACGGTCCAAAATTGGATATCCAGGTTAAGACTGCCCTTGGTAAAGAAGAAACCCTTTCTACAATCCAGCTTGACTTCTTGCTCCCAGAACGTTTCGACCTTAAATACATCGGAGCTGATGGTGAAGAGCACCGTCCAGTTATGATTCACCGTGGGGTTATCTCAACGATGGAACGCTTCACAGCGATCTTGATTGAAAACTACAAGGGTGCCTTCCCAACATGGCTGGCACCACATCAAGTAACCCTCATCCCAGTATCTAATGAGAAACATGTGGACTACGCTTGGGAAGTGGCTAAGAAGCTCCGTGACCGTGGGGTTCGTGCTGATGTGGATGAACGTAATGAAAAAATGCAATTCAAGATCCGTGCATCACAAACTAGCAAGATTCCTTACCAATTGATCGTTGGTGACAAGGAAATGGAAGACGGAACTGTCAACGTTCGTCGCTATGGACAAAAAGAAACCAACACTGTCCCAGTAGATGAGTTTGTAGCCGCAATCCTTGCTGATATCGCCAACAAATCACGAGTTGAGAAATAAAACGATTATAGTCTGAGAAATATTTTTCAATAAGAAGAGAGGCTGGGACAAAAGTCCTAGCCTCTTAATTTTCTTTGGATTGTCGAGCAAGACGCAGTGGTTGAGTGGGCTCTACTACGCTGATTTCATCAGCTTTTACAGCCCTACTCAACTGTGCGGAGGTGGGACGACGAAATCGAATTCTAACGAATTACCGATTTCTGTCCCACTCTCTTTTTTATATTTTGTTTAACCTGACTCAGTAGTGATTGGTCAACTCACTAAAAATGCTATCCTCATCAACAATCCTTTCTATCCATTAACTTTTGGATATAGGATATCCTCCCAAGATTTGCTCTCATGAATTAGACAAGTCAATATCCTCAATCCTTGTCTGCTTCATTGTCTGCTTCATTTTCTTTTGCGCGATCGTTTTGTGAATCTTTTTCAGAGAGTTTTTGTTCGATATACTTGTCAATGTTTTCGTAAAATTCCTTGACCGTCTCACTATCTAATTTTTCCGAATTATGGAATTGCTTGACTTTCAATTGAACAGATTCAATACCGTAAGAGGCTTGTTTTTGGCGAATTGTTTCTAATTCTTCTTCTGAAATCGGATCTCCAACAACAGTCAAGACCAATTCATTATTACTTGACTCGTAAACTTGATTAATGACCGTATAATTGGCGAACTCTTTTCCTACGAACTGTTTGATCTCTTGTTTTCGTTTTTCATTCATCGTCAGAGTGACTGCTGAATAGCTGGCTGGAAGGACCAATAATACAATCAAGGATATCAACCCAATTCTAATTTTAATGTTTAGCTCATTAAATGAACTTAAGGCAGATTTTTTCATCATAATTCTTGTTCCAACAATGTTGGCTAGCATGATAAAGCCACAGTTGATCAAGAAAAGATAAAGGGCCCCAAATAAAAATCGAACATTTCCATTAGCTAAACCATATCCTGCAGTGCAGATAGGTGGCATCAGAGCTGTTGCGATGGCTACTCCTGGTACGATATTGTTTGCTTCTTTTTTCCTTGAACCAATGACACCTGCTATCCCACCCGCAATAGCAATGAGAACATCCCAAATGGTTGGAGAGGTTCGTGCAATCAACTGGCTACTTGCATAAGATAAGGGAGAAATCCAGAAATACAGAGCCGATACAAGCAAACTGACCAATACTTGAGTAAATAAAACCTTTAGAGATTGCTCAATTAAACGCGTATCAAAAATAGCTAAACCAAACCCCATTCCAGCAATCGGTGTCATAAGAGGGGAAATCAGCATAGCTCCAATAACGACAGCTGTTGAATTCATATTTAGGCCTATAGAGGCAATAAAAATCGAACACATTAAAATCAATATATTACTTAATCGAACATGAAGGTCATCATATAATTTCTCACGGTATTCCCGTGTTGAATAGTTTCCGGTCATTGGTTACTCCTTTTATTTCATATAATCTTGTTTCTGCATGGATGATGGTAGAGAGACTTCTGTCCAAACTGACATGTTTTTAATTCTCATCTGTCATTCTTTTGAAAATGATCCCTTGAATATCCATCAGTCTATCCTAACTATTATATCAAAAATTTGACGGTCTTTCTCTGAAGAAATCAATTAATTTAAAAGATAGAGAAAGGAAGAAATTTTTGTATCCTTATCCGAAGAAGAAAAAACGATATCTCCTCGAAAAGAAGATACCGTTTTAATGTTTAAATATGATGAGTGTGTTTGACAATCCATTGCTCCATTTTTATTTTCAACCAGAAGCCATAGATTCCAAACGTGATGATGGTTAGAAGAAACCACTTGATCCAGTTACCAAACAGTTGTGCTCCAGTCCCGTCAAAGTATAGACGTTGACCATCTACAACCGTGTGTTTGGTTTTCCAATTTTGCATCATGCAAACTGCCCAAGGTGTTGCGATACCCAAGGTAAGACTGCAAATTATGGCTACTAAGATAGAGTATCCGATATAATCTAGGATTCCTCCGTCAAAATAACTTTCTTTCATTTTTGCCTCCTTTATTTTTTGGACTATATTCTAGTCGTTTTCTAGTATAACATTCTTTTTTTTACATTTGGACAATCTTACGATAACTTCTTGAAGTAATCATAAAGATTAAAACATAGATAAGGGCAAAGATACCACAGATAGAAAGTGTTACACTTAGCATCATAGCTGTATCGACAACGCCAATAACCTTGAGAATCAAACTTAACATATGATAGGCAAAAGCCAAGTGTAGGAAAGCAAAGATTACAGGGAGGAAGAAAACAGTCAAGACTTGCTTATTAATGGTTTGCTTGATTTGTTTTTGGTCTAAACCAACTTTTTGTAAAATCACAAAGCGGTCACGGTCTTCATAACCTTCTGAGATTTGTTTGTAGTAAATGACCAGTATAGTACCTACCATAAAGATGATGGAGAGGAAAATACCGATAAAGAGTACTCCTCCAAAGAGAGCGTTCATTTGGGTAATTGCATCACTTGCAGTATTTCCACCGTATACCATACCCTCTTTACTCTGGAGATTATGACTAAAATTATTCACATACTCATCAAAATCATCAGCTAGCTTTAACTGCTCCTCTTGACTGGCGGTTACATCCATGCCACCGTATAACTGAGTATAGATAGCAGAATCTTGGTATTTTTCTAAAAAGCTCTGTAGATTTGAAACGACAAGGTAGTTATAATCTGAGATCAAGAGAACATACTGGTTTGAAACATGATTGATGATAAAATCTTGCTGGATTTCTTTCTTGATACGATACTCTTGATTGTTAAGGCTAAATGCTTTCTGACCTTTTAGTTGGTCATTTTTAGCCCACAGTCCGACTTCATTATCCGTTAAACCAAGCTTTTGTCCAGTCATTTTTTCATAGTCTTTTTGGTCAAAAACTAGAAAAACTGTCTTGGGCATAACGTTGTTTTGCCCTTTTTCAAAGATGGTTAATTTGGTCCCATCTTGACTAGAAAGACCGAAACTTGAAAAGCTGAGAACATCCTTATTGCTGATCGTTAGGTTCTTTTCACTGGCATATTGACTCAATAGTTGGTCTAAATCCTCAACTGCTACATTTTGCCCCTTAACATCAAAATCGTGAGGATACATGAGTTTTTTCATATTCTCAGATCCGTTATAGATACTTGTTGCTGCAGACATGGTCACCAAAACCATGGTTGAAAGGATGGCAATGGTTGCTAAACCGACAGCATTTTTCTTCATACGGAAGATAAGGTTAGAAACAGAGATGAGGTTGTTGGGTTGGTAGTAATAACGCTTGTTTTTCTTGAGCAACTGCAAGAAAACGGTAATTCCAGCATTAAACAAGAGGTAGGTAGCAATAATGACCAATATAACAGCGATAAAGAATGTAGCGATTGCTTTCATAACATCTGTAACGCTTTGTGCTAGATAGTAGCCACTACCTAGAGCAATTAACCCTACAAGTGTTTGAAGGACTAGGAAACGGCCTTTCTTTTCACCTTTTGCTTTCTCACGAGAGAGTTGGAGTGCATCCATACGGATGATACGTAGGGTATTTAGGAAAACGATGACTAAAAAGATGACTCCAAATACCAGAAGGATTGAAAGCACTACGGACCATTGGAAGGTTGCGACTAGCTCCACCTTCATCTTTGCAAGTTTGAGCAATAAAGCAAAAATCAGATTATCAAAAATGGCGCCAATCCCAATCCCAGCAGTAACTGTTACTAGACCAAAAATCAGGAGTTCCTTAAAGGTCATCCCAATCAAATGGCGCTTTTCTAAGCCTAACATGCCATATACACCCAGTTCTTTGGAACGGTTTTTCATGACAAAGCTATTGGCATAAAGCACGATAACGGCAGAGGCAAATGTTACTACGATAAGTCCAAGTTGTAGGGTAAATTGAATCGCGGACGCTCCACGTAAATCCACAATTTTTGGATTAAAGGCTAGGGAATAAAATAGATAACTGATAGTGACTGCCAAAATAACAGACAGTGCAAAAGGGTAATAGAGTTTGCGGTTTTTGATTAAGTTGGAAATGGCCAACTTATTGGTTAATCGAAACATACTAGTTCACCTCACTCGCCATAACAGTCAAGGTGTCAGAGATTTCTTGGAACATCTGACGATCCGTCTTTTCACCACGATAGATTTGATTGTAGAGAATGCCATCCTTGATGAAAAGGACACGTTTAGCCCTGCTAGCTGCTGCCGTTGAGTGGGTTACCATGAGAATGGTTTGCCCTTGCTCGTTGATCTGATCAAAGATATCCAGGAGGGCTGCAGATGATTTAGAATCTAGAGCTCCTGTTGGCTCATCCGCAAGGAGAATTTCTGGTTCTGTGATGATAGCCCGTGCAACTGCTACCCTTTGTTTTTGTCCGCCAGAGATTTCATAAGGATACTTCTCCTGCAATTGATTGATGCCAAGATTTTCAGCCGTCACGACTAATTTTTTCATCATTTCTGTAATAGGCTTTCTAGACAATACCAAAGGGAGTAAGATATTGTCTTTAACAGAAAGCGTATCTAACAAATTGAAGTCTTGGAAGACAAAACCTAACTTTTCACGACGGAAGCTTGATGCTTCAGAATTTTTAATGGTGGCTGTGTCAGTTCCGTTTAGGAAGACCTGCCCACGCGTTGGCTTGTCAAGCATAGCAAGAATATTGAGTAGAGTAGATTTTCCAGATCCAGACTCACCCATGATAGCGACGTAGTCGCCTTTTTCAACGGTAAAGTGAATATCTTTCAGGGCTTCTACTTGGTTGCCTTGAAAGCGAGTTTTATAAATCTTTTGAACGTGTTTTACATCTAATAGTGTCATTTTAACTTCTCCTTTTTAATATCCCATTAAGTGAAACTGAGCTTGCATCATTTCGATGCCGATTTGAACTCGCTCGATATCCTTTGGACTCGGCTTACTGATTTGTTTCTTTTGTAAAATTGATTTCATGCTTTCTCTCCTTTTTCTTTATGCTATCAGTTTACTCCAAAAAAAGATAGCTTGCCATAACATAACCTTACAAAAGAGGTCTATAATCTTACATTTTTGTAAGATTAAAATTGTTATCTGATTGAAGCCTATTGCCCACCCTATTTGAGGTCTAAAGAAGAGAGTGGGACAGAAATCGGCCATTCGTTAGAATTCGATTTCGTCGTCCCACCTCCGCACAGTTGAGTAGGCTGTAAAAGCTGATGAAATCAGCGTCATAGAGCCCACTCAACCACTGTGTCTTGCACGACAATCCAAAGACAATTGAGAGGCTAGGACTTTTGTCCCAGCCTCTTTATAATTCTTTTCATTCAACCAGTAAATTCACTTCTGAGAACTGAATCCGCACAGTTGTTCCTTGCCCAAGTTCGGATTCTATTCGGATCTGATGTCCCAATGCTTGGCTGATTTTCTGGGTTAGATAGAGCCCAAGTCCAGATGATTGTTGGGTCATGCGACCATTGTAGCCTGAAAATCCACGTTCAAAAACACGCAATTGATCACTGTTTTTGATTCCAATCCCAGTATCCTTGATACAGAGTTCCTGACCGTCCATATAGATTTCAAGACCACCTTCCTTAGTGTACTTGAGGCTGTTTGAGATGATTTGCTCAAGGACCACTAGTAGCCATTTCTTATCTGTAACAATCTTTCTATCCAAATCATGCAGACTGATACTAAGACCTTTCTGAATAAAGAAAAGGGCATATTTACGAATGACTTCCTTGACTAGATCCTCTATATTTTCTTTCTTTAACACTAGATCATCATGGAAACTTTCTAAGCGTAAGTATTGTAGAACGAGGTTGGTATAGGAATCAATCTTAAACATTTCCTGTTCCAACTGTTGTTTCAGTTGGCGATCTTCCACCTCACTCACTAGGAGTTTACTGGCTGCAATGGGTGTTTTTATCTGATGAACCCAGAGTGTATAGTAGTCCACCAAATCATTATAGCGGTTTTCAGCATCTGATTTCTTTTGATAGAGTTCAGATTCACTTTTCTCCAATTTTTCAGTTAGAAGGACTTCCATTGGTGACTTAGCTTTTCTTTCGCCATAGAGCAATTCCTTACGATAACGTTGCAATTCTATCAAGAAATCAAATACCAAAAACAAAAATGTCAAAAATGTAGATAGAAAGAAGAAATAGTTAAAGTAGGGCCCTTGCTTATCAAACAAGATTTCAAAGAGAAAAAGCAAACCTGTAAGCGATAGAATAAAAGCAAAAAAACGGCTACGAGAACGGATATAAGCTAGAAAAAAACTTTTAATATCAAGCATGTTTCAATCCATACCCTATCCCTTTCTTCGTTTCGATAAAACCAATCAAACCTTCTTCCTCCAGTTTCTTGCGCAAGCGAGCGACATTAACAGATAAGGTATTGTCATCGATAAAAAAGTCACTGTTCCAGAGTTCCCGCATCAAATCATCACGCGCTACGATATTTCCTGCATGTTCAAATAAAACCCGCAAAATTTGAAATTCATTCTTTGTTAAACTGATAGCTTTTCCATTGACATGCACATCCATAGACTTAGTATTGAGAATAACTCCAGCATACTCTAGGAGACTTTCATCCCTTCCAAATTCATAAGAGCGGCGCAATAATCCTTGTACCTTAGCTAAAAGGACCTGCTGGTCAAAAGGCTTGGTCACAAAATCGTCAGCTCCCATATTAATAGCCATCACGATGTCCATAGCCTGGTCTCTTGAAGACAGAAACATAATAGGAACTTTGGAAATCTTGCGAATTTCCTGACACCAATGATAACCATTAAAGAGAGGCAATCCAATATCCATCAGGACCAGATGAGGCTCAGACTGAACAAATAACGTCAGAACTTCCATAAAGTCTTCTACCATGACTACTTCAAATCCCCATTCGGAGAGCATTTTCCCAACTTGCTGACGGATTACTGGATCATCTTCTACTAGTAAAATCTTATGCATCTGCTCCTCCTTTTTTTATATTATAGCAAAATTCTTCTGACTACTAGCGAAATTGATGCAAATCTGATATGATAAAAGTTAAGAAAGGAATTCCCATGGCCAATATTTTTGACTATCTAACTGATGTTCAGTACGATTCTTTTTATGATCTTCCCTTAAATGAACTGGATGTACTTGCTTTGACAGAGCTGACTTATCTTCCTTTTGATAATCTATTGGACCAGCCAGTCAATCGTTTAAGTGATGTCGCAACACGTGTCCCTCGAGAAAGTACCATGTTGACCAATAAAGAACGTCTGCAACTTTTAGACCAGCTTGCCCAACACAAACGTTTTAAAAATAGCAAACTCTCTAACTTTGTCAACGAGATTGACACTGAGCAACAGAAACAGTTTGCTGCTATGACCTATCGTCTGAACCTAGATACTTATCTCATTGTCTTTCGTGGTACAGACGATAGTATTATTGGTTGGAAGGAAGATTTCCATATGACCTACATGAAGGAAATTCCTGCCCAAAAACATGCTCTAACCTACCTAGAAGATTTCTTTAAACAATATCCAAAACAAAAAGTACTCATTGCTGGACATTCTAAAGGTGGCAATCTAGCCGTCTATGCCGCAAGTCAAATCCAACCTGATTTGCAGGAAAAAATTTCGGCTATCTACACCTACGATGCTCCTGGTTTGCAGGCTCAACTGACTGAAACCACTGGCTACCAAGACATTATCCCTAAAATTCAGCGTTTTGTACCTCAAGGTTCTGTCATTGGAATGATGCTGGAAGTGCCTGATACTCCTATTGTTGTCAAATCTACGGCTCTTGGAGGTATCGCCCAACACAATACTTTCAGCTGGCTAACTGAAGGACACCACTTTGTTCAACTAGAGGAAATTAGTAGTGAAAGTCTACAAATCAAAGACGCTCTTAAAGAATGGGTGGACAGTGTTCCCGATGAAGAACTCGAACTCTATTTTGATCTCTTTTTCGGAACCATCCTAGAATCTGGAATCACTTCCATCAACGATTTATCTTCTAAAAATGCTATTGACCATGTTCGACAACTTGTTTCTCAAGCCCAGACACTAGAGCCCGAGCAAGTCGAAATCTTAAAAAATCTGACACAACTCCTACTGGATGCACGCTTCCAAGCCTGGAAAAATCATTTTTAAAAAGTTAAAAGTCCCTTCCTTTATGGAGGGACTCTTTTGTTGATTCCTTATTTTGTGCTTCTGTGTTATACTAGAAACTGTAAATCTTTGAAAGAGGAAATCCTATGAAAATCCATAAAACTGTGAATCCTGTCGCCTATGAAAATACTTATTATCTCGAAGAGGAGCAACACCTGATTGTAGTCGATCCTGGTAGCCATTGGGAGGCCATTCGCAAAACTATCGAAAACATCAATAAACCGGTCTGTGCGATTCTCCTGACCCACACCCACTACGACCATATTATGAGTCTTGACTTGGTCAGAGATACTTATGGAAATCCTCCAGTCTATGTGGCAGAAAGTGAAGCTGCTTGGCTCTATACCCCTGTTGATAATCTTTCTGGGCTTCCTCGACACGATGATATGGCGAATGTCGTATGTAAACCAGCTGAGCACACCTTTGTCTTTCATGAGGAATACCAGCTTGAAGACTTCCGCTTCACAGTCTTACCTACTCCAGGCCACTCTATCGGTGGTGTCTCTATCGTCTTTCCTGATGGTCATCTAGTCTTGACAGGAGATGCTCTTTTCCGGGAAACCATTGGCCGAACAGACCTACCTACAGGTAGTATGGAACAACTTCTCCACAGTATCCAAACCCAGCTCTTCACCCTCCCTAACTACGACGTCTATCCAGGGCATGGACCTGCTACGACTATCGCCCACGAAAAAACTTTCAATCCATTTTTCTAGTAATCGAAAAGAGGCTGGGACAAAAGTCTTTTAAATCAAAAAACGCATAATATCAGGTGTTGAAAAACCTTGATACTATGCGTTTTATTGTGGGAAAATTTCCTTCATTTTCTCCTGAAATTGAGTTTTTTCCCAGTCTCTTTTTCGTAGTTTCAATTTCTATATCAACACTTGCTCGGTAGAATCAAAATTGACTAGAAAAATGATTTAAAACTAATTCGCTGTATTTAATTCTTTCCAGTCAATGTTAGACAAATCAAGCTTTTCAGAAGAAATATCTAAAACTTGCTCTGCTTTTTCATTGCCACCGATTTGAATAGTTGCTTCTTTAATCTTCTGTACTCCATTTTTAGTAAACGAATATAGAGCCAGGTTCATTTCTGGACGAGTTGACTGCCAGTCTGCATAAGAGACTTGACCATTTTCGTAAATAACAAAGCCTGAGCGAAAGCCACCTGCAGAAGCTACATATGCTGTGTGAAGTAAACTAGGTTTTTGATTTTCCAAATAGTAAATGGCTGAAACAAATTTTTCATCTCCAATAAGCAACTCGTCTTGACCATCCTTATTCAAATCAAGAAGGGCATATTTAAAGTCTGGTGCATTTTGATAATCCATTCGTGAAAAGATCAGACCATATTCCTCTGAAGCAATCTTATGTTGTTTATTTTCCTCGTATAAATCTTCTCTATTCCCTTGATGTAAAAGCTCTGTATAGTGATTATAACGTTCAATCACTTCTTTATACAAATCTGGTCCCGTTTCCTTCTTATTTTCAGCAGTTGATTGTGACACTTTGGTTGACGAGTCGCTTGTATTTTCAGTCTTTGCTTCTGTTGATGTACTAGACTTATCGTCTTTGGAAACAGATGATAGTTCAGATGAAGGTTCTGTATTGCTATTATTTTTATTGAGACCACAAGATGCCAAAACTGAAATCGAAAAAATAGCTGAAAGCATCATTAAAAATTTCTTCATATTAACCTCGATAGCATTGCATTTTCAGATGTATAAACTTCAAAAATGAATCATTCACGCCAAGTTATACTTGGTTAAGGACTCACTTTACCAAATAATCACGCGGTCTTCTGGTGAGCGCCACATTCCGTCACCTTCTTTGACATCATAGGTTGTAAAGAAGTCATCAAAGTTTGGTACTTGGACGTTGACACGGAGTTTAGCTGGTGCGTGTACATCGACACTAGCCATGAGTTTCATCAATTCTGGACGACCTTTCATACGCCAGATACGAGCGAAGTTGTTGAAGAACTCTTCAGCTGAGAAATCTGGCTCTCTCTTAGCAGCTTCTAGCGCTGCAGCAATTCCTCCAAGGTCGGCAACGTTTTCGGATACAGTTAATTTCCCATTGATTTTTGCACCGTAAGATTCTTGACCATCAAACTGGTCGATAACCTTCTGTGTTTTTTCTTTAAAGGCTGCATAATCGCTCTCAGTCCACCAATCCTTGAGACTTCCATTTTCATCAAAGGAAGCTCCATTAGTATCAAAGGCGTGAGAGATTTCATGGGCAATAACCGCACCAATACCTCCATAGTTGGCAGAAGATGACTGATGCAAGTCATAGAATGGTGCCTGTAAGATAGCAGCCGGGAAGACAATCAAGTTCTTTTGTGGATTGTAGTAGGCGTTGACCATGTGAGCAGGCATTCCCCACTCCTTGTAGTCAACTGGCTGATTCCACTTACTCCAACTGTGCTTGATTTCTACACGCGCAAATGCTAGGGCATTCTCAAAGAGGCTAGCAGATTCATCCACTACCTTGTCCTTATAGCGAGCTGGCAGTTCTTCTGGATAACCGATATAAGGCTTGATGACATTGAGTTTGACGATGGCTTTTTCTCGAGTTTCAGGAGTCAGCCAGTCATTTTTAGCCAAACGTTCCTTATAGACGTCAATCATGGTCGCCACTTTTTTCTCTACGTCCGCCTTAGCTTCTGGAGAGAATTTTTCGTGGGCGTACCAAAGGCCGAGAGCTTGTTTAAAAGGTCCTTGAGCTAAATGGTAAGCTGCCTTACGTTTATCTTGAGCCTCTGGAACTCCTGAAAGAGCACGGCCATAAGCACCTGACAAGATACGAATCTCATCTGTCAAATAGTTCGTTGAAAGATTGACTACACCTAAGATCAAGGTTGCTTTGAGTAGAGGCCAAGCTTCTTCACTATAAAATTGCTCTGCTGCTTGCCAGAAACGTTCTTCATCTACGATAACCTTATCTGGAGTTTGTCCAATCACTGCTTGGAAAAAGTCATCCAATGGAAGGGCAGGCGCAAACTTTTTGAAATCTTCATAAGAATATGGATGGTAAAGTTTGGCATACTCTGAACTCTCTTCGTTTGAAAGTACGACAGCTGCGATACGGCGGTCCAATTCCAATCGTTTCTCTAGCAAGTCTTCGATTTCTTCATCTGAGAAGTTATAGGCTTTGAGGAGATTACGAGTGCTCTCTTTCCAAAGGTTCAATAATTCCTCACGCTGAGGATGGTCTTCCGCATAGTAGGTTGTATCAGGCAAGATTGTTCCTGGAGCACTAGCCCAGAGAACATTGGTTCTAGCATCCATAAAGTCTGGTGATACACCAAATGGAAGGAAGTTTGGTTTGCCAGCTAATTCAAATGCTGCTAGTTTACTTGCGAAATCCGCAAAACTTTCTAAATCCTGGTATTCCTTCAATAAAGGGAGGACTGGTTCAATTCCATCTGCTTCTCGCTTATCGAAATCTCTGACCATACTATGGTACTTGACAAAATTTGCTAAGATGGCATCTTCTGGCACATCTTCTCCTGCCAACCACTTGTCAGTCGTCGTCAGCATCAACTCTTCGATTTCTTCGTCAAGGTCGATAAAACCACCTGTTCTCGATTTATCGGCAGGAATGACTGCAGTCTTTTCCCACTCACCATTTATAGCATCATAAAAATCATCTTGATAACGTGTCATCTTGTTCTCACTTTCCTATTTTCACTTATTCCTAGCTTAGCAAAAATCCCTTGGGAATGCAATTAAAAATGCCGTATCTTCTGATTCTTTAGATGTTTATATTTTAAATTTTTACCAAAATTAACTTGACTTAAAAATAAAATTAAGGTATATTAAAACCCAGGAGGAATACAACTGTATGATACGTATCGAAAACCTCAGTGTCTCCTACAAAGAAACGTTGGCACTAAAGGATATTTCACTAGTGCTCCAAGGACCAACGATTACCGGGATTATTGGTCCAAACGGTGCTGGAAAATCAACCTTATTAAAAAGTATGCTGGGCATTATCCCACATGAAGGACATGCTTTTATCGATGATAAAGAAATGAACAAATCTCTTAAGAAAGTTGCCTATGTCGAGCAAAAAATTCATATCGACTACAACTTTCCTATCAAGGTAAAAGAATGTGTCTCTCTGGGACTTTATCCATCCATTCCACTCTTTCATACCTTGAAGGCAAGTCACTGGAAAAAGGTGGCTGAAGCGCTAGAAATTGTTGGTCTATCTGACTACGCAGATCGTCAGATTAGTCAACTCTCTGGTGGTCAATTCCAGCGTGTTTTAATCGCCCGCTGTCTAGTTCAAGATGCTGATTATATTCTCTTAGACGAGCCCTTTGTTGGGATTGACTCTGTCAGTGAAGAAATCATCATGAATACGCTGAGAGATCTTAAAAAAGCTGGCAAGACGGTCCTTATCGTCCACCATGATCTCGGCAAGGTTTTCCATTATTTTGACCAGGTACTCCTTATCAACAAGGAACTGATTGCCTTTGGTCCAACTAAGGAGACCTTTACCCAAGCCAATCTCAAACAAGCTTATGGTGACCGACTCTTTTTCAATGGAGGTGACCTATGATTGCAGAATTTATAGATGGATTGCAGAACTTCCACTTTCTCCAAAACGCCTTGATCACAGCTGTTGTGATTGGTATTGTTGCCGGAGCGGTCGGATGCTTTATCATTCTCCGTGGGATGTCCCTTATGGGTGATGCTATCTCGCACGCTGTCTTACCTGGTGTAGCTCTTTCTTTTATTTTAGGAATTGACTTCTTTATCGGAGCTATCATATTTGGACTGCTTGCCTCTGTCATCATCACCTACATCAAGGGGAACTCTATTATCAAGAGTGACACCGCCATAGGGATTACCTTTTCATCTTTCTTGGCTCTAGGTATCATCTTGATTAGCGTAGCTAAAAGCTCAACTGACCTCTTCCATATTCTCTTTGGGAATATCTTGGCTGTACAAGACATAGACATGTATATTACTATCGGTATGGGAGCTCTCATTCTCTTGATTATCGGGATTTTCTTCAAGCAACTCTTGATTACATCCTTTGATGAACTCTTAGCCAAGGCTATGGGTATGCCAGTTAATTTCTACCACTATCTACTCATGGTACTCTTGACTCTGGTGTCAGTGACTGCCATGCAAAGTGTCGGAACCATCCTTATCGTAGCCATGCTGATTACCCCAGCTGCGACAGCTTATCTCTACGCCAATAGTCTTAAGAGCATGATTTTCCTTTCATCAAGCTTGGGAGCTCTAGCCTCTGTCTTGGGACTCTTTATCGGTTATAGCTTTAACCTGGCTGCAGGTTCAAGTATCGTGCTGACATCTGCCAGTTTCTTTCTCATCAGTTTCTTTATCGCACCAAAACAACGCTATTTGAAACTGAAAAATAAAAAAATCAAACAATAATGAGGGAAGCCCCTCTGGAGGAATCTAATGAAAAAATTAGGTACATTGCTTGTTCTTTTTCTTGCTATCATTGGATTAGCTGCCTGTGCTAGCGGAAAAAAAGACACAGCCACAAGTGACCAAAAATTAAAGGTCGTCGCTACAAACTCCATCATCGCTGATATTACTAAAAATATCGCTGGAGACAAGATTGACCTTCATAGTATCGTTCCTGTAGGACAAGATCCACACGAATACGAGCCACTACCAGAAGACGTCAAGAAAACGTCACAAGCCGACTTAATCTTCTACAACGGTATCAACCTTGAAACAGGTGGAAATGCCTGGTTTACAAAATTAGTTGAGAATGCCAAGAAAACTGAAAACAAAGACTACTTTGCAGTTAGCGACGGCGTTGATATCATCTACCTAGAAGGCCAAAATGAAAAAGGCAAAGAAGACCCCCATGCTTGGCTCAACCTTGAAAATGGGATCATCTATGCTCAAAATATTGCTAAGCAACTCATCGCTAAAGACCCTAGCAACAAGGAATTCTACGAAAAGAATCTCAAAGAATACACTGAAAAACTAGACAAGCTTGACAAGGAAGCCAAAGAGAAATTCAACGCTATTTCTGATGACAAGAAACTCATCGTAACCAGCGAGGGATGCTTCAAATACTTCTCTAAAGCTTACGGTGTACCAAGTGCTTACATTTGGGAAATCAACACTGAAGAAGAAGGAACACCTGACCAAATCAAGACTTTGGTGGAAAAACTTCGCCAAATGAAAGTTCCATCATTATTTGTTGAATCTAGTGTCGATGATCGTCCAATGAAGACTGTTTCTAAAGACACAAACATCCCAATCTATGCTCAAATCTTTACGGACTCAATTGCTGAAGAAGGTAAAGAAGGCGATAGCTACTATAACATGATGAAATACAACCTTGACAAGATTGCTGAAGGTTTGGCTAAATAATCGTTTAAAAAACGTCAGTCTCCTTGAATTGGCGTTTTTTGTCTGTTTAAATTCCGGTCAAACTATTGGATAACTCTGAACATTTAATGTAGAATGAAAGAAAAAAGATTGGAGTACCTTATGACTACATTCCTTGGAAATCCTGTGACATTCACAGGAAAACAACTACAAGTAGGTGACAAGGCGCTTGACTTCTCGCTCACAACGACTGACCTCTCTAAAAAAACACTGGCTGACTTTGAAGGCAAGAAAAAGATTTTAAGCGTCATCCCTTCTATCGATACAGGTATCTGCTCACTACAGACTCGTCGATTTAACCAAGAATTGGCTAGCTTGGACAACACTGTTGTCCTTACGGTGTCTATGGACCTTCCCTTTGCTCAAAAACGCTGGTGTGGTGCTGAAGGTATTGAGAATGCTATTATGCTTTCAGACTACTTCGACCACTCCTTTGGACGAGATTACGCCCTCTTGATCAATGAATGGCATCTGCTTGCTCGAGCTGTATTTGTTCTCGATACTGATAATACCATCCGCTACGTCGAATACGTGGAGAATATCAATAGCGAGCCAGACTTTGAAGCCGCTATTGCAGCTGCAAAAGAACTCAACTAAGTCCAGATCTTGTAGCAAGAAGCTAGAGAAATCTAGCTTTTTTTGGTATACTAGATGGAGATAATAAACAAGGAAATGCGAATGACACCAAATAAAGAAGACTACTTAAAATGTATTTATGAGATTGGCATGGATGTTCCTAAGATTACCAATAAGGAAATTGCTGCTCGAATGCAGGTATCTCCTCCAGCTGTAACCGAAATGATCAAGCGCATGCAGTCTGAAAATCTCATTTTAAAAGATAAGAAAAAAGGATACTTACTAACCGATATTGGTCTAAGACTTGTTTCAGAGCTTTATCGTAAACATCGTCTGATTGAGGTTTTCCTGGTCCACCATCTAGACTATACCAGTGACCAAATTCATGAGGAAGCTGAAGTATTAGAACATACCGTTTCAGACTTTTTTGTAGAGAGATTAGAAAGTATGCTAGGTTTCCCAAAAACTTGCCCTCACGGCGGTACTATTCCTGCCAAGGGAGAGCTTTTGGTTGAAATCAATAACCTACCACTATCAGAAACCAAAGAAGCTGGAACCTATCTCCTGACTCGGGTTCACGATAGTTTTGATCTCCTAAAATATCTGGAAAAACATGCTCTCAATATCGGAGACAAACTCCAAGTTCAACAGTTTGATGATTTCTCTAATACTTTTACTTTAATTCACAACAATGAAGAACTTCAAGTCAGCCTCGAAATCGCCAAACAGCTCTATGTTGAAAAGATGAAGTAAATCTTGATTATTTAAAACCTTGCTGTCTATAAACAAAAAACCAAGTTCACAAGCTTGGTTTTTCTTATCTATTTTTGGTATCAAGAATGATGGTTACTGGCCCATCATTGACCAGTTCTACCTGCATATCTGCTCCAAAGACACCTGTTTCAACAGGAAGCTCTTTGGCTAGTTCCTGGTTAAAACCTTGATAGAAGGCCTCAGCCATATCAGGTTTGGCAGCACCTGTAAATGCTGGTCGATTGCCTTTTTTGGTATCGGCAAACAAAGTGAATTGGGAGATGGAGAGAATTTCTCCTTGGATATCCTTAACAGACAGATTCATCTTGCCTTCAGCATCTGAGAAAATCCGCATATTGACAAGTTTTCTGACTGCATAATCCAAATCTTCCTGCTGATCCTCAGGTCCAACCCCCACTAAGAGCAAGAGTCCTTGTTTGATTTGACCATGAATCTGCCCCTCAATAGAAACCTGAGCTTGCTTGACTCGCTGAACGATGATTTTCATAAAAATCCTTTCTGACTGTATCGAGCCAACTTAACCATTGGTCCGTTTGACTGAGTAGACTTCTGGTACACTCTTAATCTTATCAACTACCGTTGTCAGCATTGAAAGGTTAGAAATCCCAAAGGATACATGGATATTGGCAAATTTCATATCCTTGGTCGGTTGGGCATTAACCGATGAGATATTCTTCGTTGTGTTTGATAGGACTTGCAAGATATCATTCAAAAGGCCAGAACGGTTGAGTCCATAGATATCGATATGAGCCATATATTCCTTGGTTGAGAATTGGTCTTCCCATTCGACATCAAGCAAACGCTGCTCGTAATTTTCCTGTGAACGAAGGTTCATACAGTCCACACGGTGGATGGCAACTCCGCGACCTTTGGTGATATAACCAACGATATCATCACCTGGAACAGGATTACAACATTTGGCGATCCGGACCAAGAGTCCAGAAGCACCTTGGATGACAACTCCACCCTCATGCTTGACCTTGAGCGTGTCCTTGTTCTCTACCTTGACTTCGCCACCCTTGACCAGTTCTTCTGCTTCTGCCTTAGCCTTGGCACGCTCTTCTTCACGACGTTCTTTTTCCGTCAAACGGTTGAAGACAGTAATGGCTCCGATTTCTCCAAAACCAATGGCTGCAAAGAGAGCTTCTTCTGTCTTGTAGCTGGTTTTTTGCAGGACTTCATCCATGTGGCGCTTATCCATAAATTTATTGGCCACATAGCCGTTTTCTTGGAGCTGACTAATCAGCATTTCACGACCTTTATTGATGGATAGTTCTTTGTCTTGGTTTTTAAAGAACTGACGAATTTTGTTGCGGGCCTTGCTAGTTTTAACCATGTTGAGCCAGTCACGGCTTGGTCCAAATGAATTTGGATTGGTGATGATTTCAACCTGATCACCTGTTTTCAGTTTGGTAGTTAAGGGAACCATACGGCCATTGACCTTGGCTCCAGTCGCTTTTTCTCCAATCTTGGTATGAATCTCATAAGCAAAATCAATCGGTCCAGAATCCTTTGGAAGTGAACGAACTGCCCCATCTGGAGTGAAGACATAAATCTCTTCTGCTAGATAGTTTTCTTTGACAGTATCTACAAATTCCTTGGCATCATCTGCCTGGTCTTGGAGTTCCATCATCTCCTTGATCCAGTTCATCCCAATAGCAGATTCCTTGTTATTAACTTGACCCTTGATTCCTTTTTTGTAGGCCCAGTGAGCCGCAACCCCGTACTCAGCAACCTCGTGCATCTCTTTGGTACGAATCTGGAATTCAATCGGTCCTTTTGGTCCATAAACAGTCGTATGAATGGACTGGTAACCATTGGCCTTACGATTGGCAATGTAGTCCTTGAAACGACCTGGCATTGGTTTCCATAGCTCATGGACATATCCCAACATAGCATAGACATCACTCTGAGTATCTAAGATACAGCGAATGGCAATCAGGTCATAGATTTCTTCAAAGCGTTTTTTCTTGTCCTGCATCTTACGGTAGATGGAGTAGATATGCTTTGGACGACCATAGATTTTTCCTGTCAGGTTGCGCTCAGATGAATACTCCTCGAGTTTCGTCACAACTTCATCGACCAAGGCTTCACGTTCTTGACGTTTCTCCTTCATCATATGACTTATCTTGTAAAACTCTGTCGGATTTAGATAACGGAAGGAAAGGTCTTCTAGTTCCCATTTAACACTGGAAATCCCCAGACGGTGAGCCAGTGGTGCGTAGATTTCCATGGTTTCTCGGGAAATACGCTCCTGCTTGTCCTTACGAAGATGCGTAAGGGTGCGCATATTGTGCAAGCGGTCAGAGAGTTTGACCAAGATAACGCGAATATCCTCTGACATGGCCATAAGCATCTTGCGGTGATTCTCAGCCAGTTGCTCTTCGATTGACTTGTATTCGACCTTACCAAGCTTGGTAACACCGTCTACAATCACTCGAACATCATGGCCAAACTCGCGCTCTAAGTCATCCAAAGTAGCTTCTGTGTCTTCTACCACGTCATGCAAAAAACCACAGGCAACAGTGACAGCGTCCAGCTTGAGCTTAGCCAAGATACCTGCTACCTGAATAGGGTGGATAATGTAAGGCTCGCCTGATTTACGATACTGGCCACTATGGCACTCTACAGCATAAACCAAGGCCTTATGGACAAAAGCCACATCTTCTTTCGATAAATATTTTTGCGTTAAAGCGACGACTTCATCGCCAGAATAAATTACTTCTTTTGGCATGCATACTCTCCAGTTCTTCCTACCATTTTAACACTTTTTAATGAATAAGAAAACTAGTAAAGTCTCCTTCTATCCGAGTTTCTAAACTTTATAAAAAACACTACTAGAAAAATTCTAGTAGTGTTGATTCATTCAAATCTATCTTAGTAAACTGTTTTTTCAGTTTCTACATCGAAGAAGTGAGCTTTGTTCAAGTCAAATCCAAGTTCTACAGTTGCACCAGCTTGCAAGTAGTCACGTGCATCAACTTTAGCAACGAATTCATCTTTACCAACTTGGCAGTAGAGGTGAGATTCTGAACCGAGCAATTCTGATACAGAGATCGTTGCTTTCACAACTGATTCTGGGAATGTTTCAAGGAATGCTTCTTCTGCGTTCACATCTTCTGGACGGATACCGAAGATCAATTCTTTACCTTCGTAGCCTTTTTCACGAAGAACTTTCAAAGTACCTTCTGGAACTTTCAAAGTAAATCCATCAGCAACGATGTGGTCACCGTTCAACTTAACATTGATGAAGTTCATAGCTGGGCTTCCGATGAATCCTGCTACGAATTTGTTAACTGGGTTTTTGTAAACTTCTTGAGGAGTACCGATTTGTTCAACACGTCCAATAGTACCTGTACCAGCAGGGTTCTTAGTTGCTGACATAATAACGATACGGTCAGCAAGTGTCATCGCTTCTGTTTGGTCGTGGGTTACGTAGATAGTTGTAGCACCGATACGACGGTGAATCTTCGCAATTTCAGCACGCATAGATACACGGAGTTTGGCATCCAAGTTTGACAAAGGTTCGTCCATCAAGAATACTTTTGCATCACGGACGATGGCACGACCCATGGCAACACGTTGACGTTGACCACCAGAAAGGTCAGCTGGTTTACGATCCAAGAACTCTTTCAAGCCAAGGATTGCTGCAGCTTCTTGCACACGTTTGTCGATATCTTCTTTGCTGTATTTACGCAATTTCAAACCGAAAGCCATGTTATCGTATACAGTCATGTGTGGGTAAAGAGCGTAGTTTTGGAATACCATGGCGATGTCACGGTCTTTTGGAGCTACATCATTGACAACAACGCCATCGATAGATGCAGTACCTTCTGTGATATCTTCAAGACCTGCAATCATACGGAGAGTAGTTGATTTACCACATCCTGAAGGTCCTACGAAAACGATAAATTCTTTGTCTTTGATGTCCAAGTTGAAGTCTTCAACTGAATAGTGCTCGCTGTTTGGATATTTTTTGTAAATATTTTTAAGATTTAATTCTACCATTTCGGTGAACTCCTTTAATTTTTGATAGTTTTATTATAGATGAAAACGCTTTACATTTCTATGGCAAGGTGACCAAAAAAATAAAAAAGTTCTGTGCAACTTGCACAAAACTTTAAATAATATCTGGTAAAATCAATTGGTAACACAAGGTCAAATCTGTCAATTCTTTTAACTGCAGTCCGGTTAATTCTTCCCATTTGTCAATCTTGTATTGGAGGGAATTGCGGTGCAAATACAGTTGTTGTGCTGTTTTAGTTAGGACTGCACTATTTTCCCATAATGAGAGAATGATTTCCTGAATTTGATCCTGATCCAAAATCATCTGGTGTAGATACTCTTTTATGATTCCGAGATCCACCATTTGTTCACCCAGGCTCCAAAGGTAGAGCTGAGAAAAAGTATGAAATCCTTGATGACCATGACGCCACCAATTTTTAAACAAGTCACGTTCTGCTTTGATTACCTCTATCAAACTTTGATTTCCTGTTTGCGACCAAACCTGTCCCAACATGATAGACAAACGAACCCCAAAGTCATACTCTACTGCTTCCAAGGTGTCAGTTAAGATCGAGCGAACAGAAGTATATTTGTCCTGTTGGAGAACAAAAAGGTAATCTTGGGCTCCCACCTGAAGCACTGTTTCACAATTGGGAAAGAGGGTTTTCATCATATCCAACCAAGAAGTTAGGTTTTCCTGTTGGTAATAAGAAAGGTGACAATAGACAGCTTGTAGCTTTTTAAAGCTTTGCGGTGCTTGTCCCTTGCCCTCGATCAAATAACTATACCAGGGATTTTGAGAGATGGTTTGCTCCTGCTGCGTTAAAAGAGCCACCAACTGTTTCTCGCGTTCACTTAGTCCAGCTTCCTCCAGTAAAATCCATTGTTGAGAGGAGACTGGAAGCGTAAGAAAACCTGCTTTATCAATTGGCTGGTCTACAATTTGAGCTTGTGGAAACCAGTCTAGTAATTCTTTTGCAATCATTTCCTAGCCCTCCACTTTTTGGATACACCAAGAAATCAAGGTTTCGAGGCGCTCTATATTTTCGGTCATATGAAGATAACCCATGACCGCTTCAAAGCCAGTAGACATGCGGTAGGTCACTACATCTGCGTTCTTGGCCTTGGTATGACTATTGGTGTTACGACCACGTTTATAGATTTCTTCTTCTTTATCCGTTAGAACTTCTTCTTCTAACATCAGTGAAATCAAGCGCGCCTGAGCCTTGGCAGATACATACTTGGTTGCCTCTTGGTGGAGTTTGTTGGGCTTGGTCATGCCTTTAAGAATGAGATGACGGCGGATATACATGGAATAAACCGCATCTCCTTCAAAGGCTAGCGCAATCCCGTTAATGAGATTGACATCAATCACGTGTCCACCTCACTCCATCCTTGGTGTCAAGCAGCTTAATCCCTTGAGCAGCTAGTTGATCACGGATCTGGTCAGCTGTCGCAAAGTCACGATTGGCACGCGCTTCTTGACGTTTTTGAATCAAGGCTTCGATTTCCTCATCCAAAACTTCCTCGACAAAGACAATACCAAAGACCTCTAACATTGCCGTAAGAGCTTCCTTAACCGCTGCATCATAGTTGCCTGAGTTGATCCACTTGGCCATTTCAAAGACGACTGTGATACCATTTGCTGTATTGAAATCCTCATCCATTGCAGCTACGAACTTATCTTTAAAAGCTTGCAACTCCCCCGCATCTACAGTTCCAGTAAATGGTTGCCCATAAGTGTTCTTCAGATACTTGAGATTGGTCTCGGCATCACGCACAGCCTTTTCCGTAAAGTTGATCGGTTTGCGGTAATGCTGAGTCGCAAAGAAGAAACGTAATACTTGACCGTCGATCGTTTCGAGGGCATCGTGTACCGTAATGAAGTTCCCCAAAGACTTGGACATCTTGACATTGTCAATGTTGACAAAACCATTGTGCATCCAGTAGTTGGCAAAGGTCTTGCCTGTCTTGGCTTCCGACTGGGCAATTTCGTTGGTATGGTGAGGAAACTCGAGGTCAGCTCCACCACCGTGGATATCAATGGTATCACCCAAAATTTCAGTAGACATGACCGAACACTCGATGTGCCAACCTGGACGACCAGGTCCCCAAGGACTATCCCATGAAATCTCACCTGGTTTGGCTGCTTTCCAAAGGGCAAAGTCCACAGGATTTTCCTTGCGAGCTGTTTCTTCGTCTGTCCGACCTGAAGCACCTAACTCCAAGTCTTCTAGAGTTTTATTGGCTAACTTAGCATAGTTATGGGATTTTTCCACACGAAAATAGACATCCCCTTGACTCTCATAGGCATAGCCTTTTTCAATCAGGTCAGAGACAAAGCGGATGATATCAGCCATAAACTCGACTACACGAGGATGACGAGTCGCAGGCTTAACACCAAGAGCCGTCACGTCTTCACGGAAGGCAGCGATGTACTTATCCGCCACTTCCTGAGGTGTGATGCCTTCTTCCTTGGCACGGTTGATAATCTTATCATCCACATCCGTAAAGTTAGAAATATAGGCAACCTCATAGCCACGGTACTCAAAGTAGCGACGAATAGTATCGAAGGCAACTGTCGAGCGGGCATTTCCCACGTGGATATAGTTGTAGACGGTTGGCCCACAGACATACATCTTAACCTTACCGTCCTCGATTGGGACAAATTCTCGCAAATCACGAGACATGGTGTCATAGATTTTAATCACTCACTGACTCCTTTCTGTGTCTTGCTATAAACTTACAAACCAGACGACCTGTGACTGGCTTCTCTCGCCTGCTCAAGTTTATTGACGTAATATTCACGTTTTCCTTCAACTTCATGAATGGTTGGTTCATCCTTTTGCCCATGTACTCGGACAATTTTAGCTGGAATACCGACAACCGTCACATCGCTAGGAACATCTGCTACAACGACCGCTGCAGCACCGACCTTGGCATTTTCACCGATTTCTACAGGTCCGATGACTTGAGCATGTGCAGATATGAGGGCTCCTTTGCGAACGGTCGGATGGCGTTTCCCACTATCCTTACCTGTCCCACCAAGAGTAACTCCGTGATAGAGGAGAACACCTGTTTCAACGATGGCTGTTTCCCCAATCACAAGTCCTGCACCATGGTCGATAAAGACACCTGATTCGATCTGAGCACCTGGATGGATCTCAATCTGAGTCCAAAAACGCCAAAACTGGCTGTGCATGCGAGCTAAAAGCTTAAAGCCATGCTTCCAGAGAAAATGAGAGAGACGGTGGGCAGCCAAGGCTTTGACACCTGGATAGGTCAACAAAACCTCCAAAGTGGTGCGAGCCGCTGGATCATTTTCTTTTACGATATCAATGGTTTCACGCCACCATCCCATACATTTCTCCTTTCTTATTCTGAGTCTTTTGGTGTTTCTGTAGTTTCTTTCTTAGGTTTGTGGTCCTTGTGGTGGTGACGAGGACGATCGCCATGACGATGACCTTTATCCCCTTTTTCTTCTGAACGTTCAGGTTTTGGCGGACGTGGCAAGAGTGCCTTCATAGAAGCATCTACACGACCTTTTTCATCAATCTTAATAACCTTCACATCAACAAAATCACCAATTTGAACTAAATCTTCTACATTATTGGTACGAGTCCAAGCCATTTCAGAGATGTGAACAAGGGCATCCGTCTTGTCAAATAGGTTGACAAAGGCACCGAATTTTTCGATACGAACAACTTTGGCATGGTAGACTTCGTCCACTTTGGCTTCACGAACCAAACCAGCAATGATTTCTTTAGCACGGTTAATAGCGGCTTGGTCGCTAGAGTAGATAGACACATTTCCTTCTTCGTCGATATCAATCTTAACGCCTGTTTCAGCGATGATCTTGTCGATGGTTTCTCCACCCTTACCGATGACAATCTTAATCTTGTCCACATCAATCTTGATGGTATCAATTTTCGGAGCAGTTGGAGCCAATTCTGGACGAACTTCTGTAATAGTTGCTTCGATCACATCAAGGATTTCAAAACGAGCTTTCTTGGCTTGGGCAAGAGCCTCCGTCAAGATTTCTGCAGTAATCCCTTGGATCTTGATATCCATTTGAAGGGCTGTAATCCCGTCACGAGTACCTGCAACCTTAAAGTCCATATCTCCAAAGTGGTCTTCCAAACCTTGGATATCTGTCAATACGGTATAGTTGTTTCCATCTGAGATGAGACCCATAGCAATACCAGCTACTGGCGCCTTGATTGGCACACCACCAGCCATAAGGGCAAGCGTTCCCGCACAGATAGAAGCTTGAGAAGAAGAACCGTTTGATTCCAAGACTTCTGCTACTAGACGGATCGCATATGGGAATTCTTCCAAACTTGGCAAGACTTGCTCAAGAGCACGCTCACCGAGCGCACCGTGACCAATTTCACGACGACCAGGTGCACCATAACGACCCGTTTCCCCTACAGAGTATTGTGGGAAGTTATAGTGGTGCATAAAGCGTTTCTTGTACTCTGGATCCAAACCATCGATGATTTGCGTTTCACCCATTGGCGCCAAAGTCAAGATAGAAAGAGCCTGAGTTTGTCCACGAGTAAAGAGACCTGAACCGTGCACGCGAGGTACGAAGTCAACAACCGCATCCAAAGGACGGATTTCATCGACCTTACGTCCATCAGGACGAACCTTGTCTTCTGTGATCAAACGGCGCACTTCTGCGTGTTCCATTTGTTCCAAGATTTCAGCCACATCCCGCATGATCCGGTCAAATTCTTCGTGGTCTGCATATTTTTCTTCGTAAACGGCTGTGACTTGGTCTTTCACTGCTTGGGTCGCAGCTTCACGAGCCAATTTTTCTTCTACTTGGACCGCTTTTTGAAGGTCACTGTTGTAAGTTGCGATGATTTCAGCTTGCAATTCCTCATCTACATGAAGCAATTCAACTTCTGCTTTTTCTTTGCCGACAGCCGCAACGATTTCTTCTTGGAAGGCAATCAATTCTTTGACTGCTTCATGCCCTTTCAAAAGAGCTTCCAACATGATTTCTTCTGACAATTCTTTAGCACCAGACTCTACCATGTTGATGGCATGCTTGGTACCGGCTACTGTCAATTCAAGAAGCGATTGCTCTGCTTGTTCTTGGGTTGGGTTGATGATGATTTCCCCATCGACATAACCCACTTGTACCCCAGCGATTGGTCCGTCAAATGGAATGTCTGAGATAGACAAGGCCAATGATGAACCAAACATGGCTGCCATTGGTGCAGATGCATTTTCATCGTATGAAAGGACCGTATTGATGACTTGCACTTCGTTACGGAAACCTTCCGCAAACATGGGACGGATCGGACGGTCAATCAAACGCGCTGTCAAAGTCGCATCTGTTGAAGGACGTCCTTCACGTTTCATAAAGCCACCAGGAAACTTCCCAGCTGCGTACATTTTTTCTTCGTAGTTGACTTGGAGTGGGAAGAAATCCCCAGTTGCCATTTTCTTAGACATGACAGCTGCTGTCAAAACAGTTGACTCACCGTAACGCACGACAACAGAGCCATTTGCTTGCTTAGCAACCTGACCAGTCTCTACGATCAACTCACGACCCGCAAAAGTCGTTTGAAACACTTGTTTTGTCATTTTAATCCCCTTTGGATTGATAAAATTATACGCCTTGCCTACAAAAATCAGGATACAAAGGGCGTGAAGAATCCCGTATGAAAATAGGAGATTGACGCAGTGTGCCACGCACACCAGGAAATCTATCTTTTTCACTAGGGATTTAGCCCGTGTTCAACTATCAAGATACTAAGCCGTTAAACAACTCAAAGGAAAATAGGAAATCCAACGACGGAGCGACCGCTCCTAGGAGGATTTATCTTTTTCCACAGAGTTGTAGGCGTGTTCAATTACTCAAGATAATTTGGTTGGTTCCAGTTAAGTTTGAACAGATTTTAGACGTTTATATCCTCATCTTTGTATCAAGTACGTACAGAGTCTATTTTATCATATTTTTCTTAAAAAGTACTGTCTTTTCTATAAAAAAGGAACCATTCTGCTATGAAAAGAAGAATGGTTTGCTTTTGATTATTTAAGGTTGGTGATTGAACAAGGCATGGGTTGCTTGGTGGATGTACTGAGCCGTATCTGCATTGTTCATGGTGTAGAGATGCACGCCTGCTACATCCTGCGTTACCAAGTCCACGATTTGGTCTACGGCATAGGCAAGTCCTGCTGCTCTGAGTGACTCAGGGTCATTCTCATACTTGTCCAAGATAGCTTTAAATTTACGTGGGAGATGGATATTCTCACAAGTCTTCAAGAGACGAAGCGCTTGGTTACGGTTAAGGATTGGCATGATACCTGCATGAATGGGAACATCAATCCCAGCCAAGGTACACTTGTCTTGGAAATCGTAGAAACGCTCATTGTCAAAGAATAGCTGAGTGACAAGACTTGAACAGCCTGCATCCACTTTTCTCTTGAGATTTTGAATATCTGAGATTTGGTTTGGCGAATCCGGGTGCCCTTCTGGGTAACAAGCTCCAACAATATCAAAGTGTGGGGCTTGTTCATTGATAAACTCAATCAAGTCTGTGGCGTAACGAAAATCCTTTTGTGGCTCAACATCAGGAATGATATCTCCACGCAAAGCCAAGATCTTCTGAACCCCAACCTTATCCAAATCCGCAATAGTCTCAGCCACCTTATCCTTAGTCAAGTAGATAGCTGGCAAGTGAGCAATGGTTGGAATCTCCAAGTCATTTTGGATATAGTCTGCCAAACGAACCGTCGTCTCTTTGATATTAAATTTATTATTACTAGCAGTCACACTGATGAAGTGTGGTGCCAAGCCCTGCATGTCTTTCAGGGCTGCAATAATTTTGTCATTGCCTACTTCTGGGTTTGGAGGGAAAACTTCAAATGAGAGGGACGGTGTTTGACGTGACATATGTATGAACCTTTTCTAGTTGATTTCTTACTGATCAACCATGTAGAGAGAACTGTCTTTTCTTACAATTTCTCACGCGCAGCTTTCGCAGCGTCTACTAGGCGGATCAAGCTTTCTTTCGTTTCTGGGATACCACGTGTTTTCAAACCACAGTCAGGGTTGATCCATACTTTCTTGCTTGGGACTTTCGCAAGGATGGCTTCGATGGTGTGGTCGATTTCGCCTTCGTTAGGCACACGAGGAGAGTGGATATCGTAAACTCCAGGACCCACTTCTGTCTGGAAGTTTTGAGCTTTGAGTTCGTCCAAGATTTCAAGATTTGAACGGCTAGCTTCAAATGAGATAACGTCCGCATCCATGTTGTCGATAGCTGGGATGATATCTGTAAATTCTGAGTAACACATGTGAGTGTGGATTTGTGTATCTGGTGCTACAGTTGAGTGTACCAAGCGGAAGGCTGGAATAGCCCAGTCAAGGTAGTCTTCGTACCAGTCGCTACGACGGAGTGGCAATTTCTCACGAAGAGCAGCCTCGTCGATTTGGATGATTTTCACACCTGCAGCTTCAAGGTCAAGAACTTCATCCTTGATAGCAAGAGCGATTTGAAGAGTAGAATCCTTGATAGAGATGTCTTCACGTGGGAATGACCAGTTAAGGATAGTAACAGGTCCAGTCAACATCCCTTTGACAGGTTTGTCCGTACGGCTTTGTGCATAGCTTGACCATTTGACAGTGATTGGGTTGAGACGAGTGACATCACCCCAGATGATTGGTGGTTTCACCCCACGCATACCGTATGATTGTACCCAACCGTTTTTAGAGAAGAGGTAACCTGACAAGTTTTGACCGAAGTACTCAACCATGTCATTACGCTCGAATTCACCGTGTACAAGCACGTCAAATCCAACTTCTTCCTGCCATTTGATCCATTCATCAATGGTTTCAGCAAGGAAGGCATCGTATTCTTCTTGAGTCAATTCACCCTTACGGAAGGCCAAACGTTTAGCACGAACTTCCTTGGTTTGAGGGAATGATCCGATAGTTGTTGTTGGAAGTGCTGGAAGTTTGAAGGCATCTTCTTGGATAGCTTCACGTTCAGCAAAGGCTGGCAAACGAGTGTAGTCTGCATCTGTCAATCCTGCGATACGCGCACGAAGTTCCGCATTTTCACCAACACGTTCAGTCGCAAAGAGTTCTTTATTAGCTGCAAGAGCTTCTGCACCTTGACCGTTGCGGATAGCATCCAAGTCACGGATTTCATCCAATTTTTCAACTGCAAATGCAAAGTGGTTCAAAATAGCTGGTTCAAATTCTTCGTTAGCAGTTGTAAATGGCACATGAAGAAGTGAACATGAGCTTGTCAAAACAATGTTTTCAGCTGGAATTTGCTCAAGAACAGCCAAGCTCTTTTCGTAGTTGTTGCGCCAGATGTTCTTACCATTGACAATACCTGCATAGAGAGTCTTGTCAGCTGGGAAGCCACCTTTAACGAGTTCAAGTGTTTTCTTACCTTCAACGAAGTCAAGACCGATCGCATCTACTGGCAATTTGACAAGGTCAGCATAGACGTCACGAACGTCACCGAAGTAAGTTTGAAGCAAAACTTCAAGACCTTTCTTGTCAGCCAAAAGCTTGTTGTAGAGGCTCAAGAAGAGTGCTTTTTCTTCAGCTGTCAAGTCTTTCACAAGAGCAGCTTCGTCCAATTGGATACGAGTCGCACCAAGTTCAGCCAATTTTGCAAAAACATCTTGGTAAGCAGCTACTAAGCTATCTACGAAGTCTTCTGCTTTCACGCCTTCTTCATAGTCTGATAATTGAAGGAAAGTGAATGGACCTACAAGGACAGGACGAGTGTTAAGACCAAGTTCTTTTGCTTCTTGGAACTCATCAAAGATCTTGTGACCCGCCAATTTTACTTGAGTGTCTTTTTCAAATTTAGGAACGATGTAGTGGTAGTTGGTGTTGAACCATTTTTTCATTGGAAGGGCACGAACATCCCCTTTTTCTCCTTGGTAACCACGTCCCAAAGCAAAGTAACGTTCAAGATCAGACAATTCCAAGTTTTGAACAGATGCAGGAACTACGTTGAAAAGGAAAGCAGCATCAAGGAAGTTGTCATAGTGTGAAAAGTCATTTGATGGGATTTCAGTGATGCCTTTTTCTTTGACGATGTTCCAGTGTTTCGCACGCAATTCTTTAGCCGCAGCCAAAAGTTCTTCTTCTGAGATTTCTTTTCTAAAGTATTTTTCAGTTGTAAATTTTAATTCGCGGAATTCACCCAAACGAGGGAAACCGATAATTGTAGTTGACATGTTTTGTCCTCCAAAAATTGTTGTTGAAACTATCTTAACAGAAAAGAAACTGTCTGTATAATTGTAAAAAATTAGGCTTTGATATAGTTTGAAACTATATCATTTTTTGAGACAAAAAAACTCGGAATTAACCGAGAAAAAAACTTTACTGCGAATTATTAATCGAAATAATCGATTTCTGCATCTTCACATTCAATTGTGACAGTTTTTCCACAATCACAACATTCATGATCAACCTCAAAGCTATATTCTAACACATCAGCTTTTGTCGTAAAATAGAGACCTGCATTATACCCTCCACAATATGGACAATGCCAATCAACACTAATAAAACCACCTGTATCATCTTTTTTGACTTCAACATCTACACCTCGAACACGCCTCATAACTGTCACCCCTATTTTGAATTAGTATAATTATAATCAATATATCAAAAAATGTCAATATTACTTTATAAACAAACTATCACTTATTGCAAATTCACTCAACTTTTTCCCTGTTCAAGTGGAACGACTGCCAATGTCTTTCCTAAACTGGCCAAAACTTTTAAGACCGTATCCAACTGAGGGCTAGTCTTACCTGTTTCCATCCTAGCTATGACAGGCTGGCTCACTCCACTGAGTTCTTCTAGCTTTTTCTGACTAATTCCTTGCTCTCGTCTAGCCTCTATCAATTCACTCATGATTGCCACCCGCATATCACTTTCAAGGATTTTCTCCTTGGTGAAGAGTTCTGACCGGACATCCTTCCAATTACTCCCAATGGCACTATTTTTCATCACTTAACCCTCTTTCTTTTAAGTCCTTCAGTTCACGCTTGGCTTTTTTAAAATTATAACTCAAAAGTTATTAAAAGTAAATTCAAATACTTATAAAAAGAAGACCTTAGAAAATTCTAAAGGTCTCATTTTTATGATTCGAAAAAATACGAAAAGAGTTATAAATTTAAGAAAGTCCCGATTCTTACTCCAGCTCTATCCCCTTTTCACGGAGATTTGCCAGACACTCCTCATAGTAGGAATCGTCATGCTCGCTATAGATAGGACTTTTCAGCTTTTCCTCTGCTAAGTCTTGATACGGAGGGCAGGTCTTGCCACGGTAGTTCTTGTCCAGCCACTCTGGACTGACATTGTAGTCACGGTCAGCCATTTCCTCCATGATCAAGCGATGATAGGCATAGAGACGATAGGGCGAGTGGGTAAAGACATAGTCCACCGTCGCATGCTTTCTGCCCCAGCCATTACCACGCAGAGCACAACACTCTCGATGCTGTCCCAAGAGCTGAGGACGGGGAAGTTGTGAAATCAAAGCCTCATGCCAAAGTCTCATGGGAGTCTCCTTTCAGCAAGGTAGAATGTTGCAGATAAGCATTTGGGTAACGTTCAAGCAAGTCTCTCGTCTTAGCAATCAAGTCCTCCTTGGAAGCTTGACCAAAGCGGTAACGATCCAGCAGGAGCATATAGTCTTTGCGCTCATCAAGGCTGGCTTGCTTTTTAAAATAACCCCAAATATGCTGAAAGGCGTTGCAAACCTGACCCCTGTGTTCTGGGATCTGGCAGGCACGGTCAATCATCTCTTGAACCTGACTCAGCTCCACCACTTCTTGCTTGAGATACTGGCGAATGTCCTTGTAAATATTGCTGGAATGGCTCAAAACAAGGTATTTATTTTCCGCCCAGAGTTGCTGACAAAGGGCACGTTGGTTGTTGTTTTCCATATTTCTCCTAACCTTCTACTAGTTCCCAGGAAATACGGAAACAAAGTTATATCTATAAAATGAGCGATTCAATTAGCCTCATCACCCTTTAAAGTTTTTCAAAAACTCTTTGAGTTCTGCATCAGCTTCTGCTGTAGTTCCGTGGAGTTGGCCGAGCATTTCAAGTAGGGAAGCTGTTTGGCTTTGGATTGCTTGATTTGTCTCGTTAATCTTGCTGACGATTTCCGTCAATGGTTCAACTTCTTCTTCCTCAAAGGTATCTACGTAACGAGGAATATTGAGGTTGTAGTCATTTTCGACGATTTCTTCATAGCTCGCTAGATGGGCAAACTTGTCAATTTCCTCACGAGACTTGTAGGCTTCCAAAATCTTCTCGATATGAGCATCCGTCATGATATTCTGGTTTTTCCCCTTATCAAACTCCTTAGAAGCATCGATAAAGTAAACATCTCGATTAGTTCGATTCTTTTTGAGAATGATAACCGTTGTCGGAATGCTGGTATTAAAGAAGATATTGGCAGGAAGACCGATAACTGTATCAATAGCCCCTTCTTCTAACAAGGCCTTACGGATGGTTCCCTCCGCATTGCCACGGAAAAGAACACCGTGGGGAAGAACGATAGCCATGACCCCATTATCCTGCTTGAGGTGGTAATATCCATGTAGGAGAAAGGCAAAGTCAGCCTTGGACTGGGGCGCCAGTTTCCCAAACGGAGAGAAACGAGGGTCAGCCATAAAGCCTGAACTTGCTGACCACTTGGCAGAGTATGGAGGGTTCATGAGAACCCCGTCAAAGTTGGTCGGCTCCTGTGTCGGCCAGTCTTCATCCAAGGTATCGGCATTGTGGAGAAATTGATTCTCAACTGGAACACCGTGTAGGATCATGTTCATCCGAGCTAGGTTATAGGTCGAGGTATTGAGTTCCTGACCGAAGTAGACCACTGTCTGCGGTTTATGAGAGTATTTCTTGGCATTGAGCAAGAGAGAGCCAGACCCCATAGTCGCATCATAGATAGTAAAGCCTTCCTGATCCTCACGGCCCAAAAAAGCAATCTGAGTCATAAGTTTGGCAACAGGCTGAGGAGTGTAGAACTCACCAGCTTTCTTACCCGAGTCAGTCGCAAACTGACCAATCAGATACTCATAGGCATCCCCCAGCATATCACCCGCATGACCAGCTACATCTAGCACAGCCAACTCCTTCATGACTGCTGCTACCGTTTGGTTTTGCTTTTGTGGAGTTGCCCCTAGCTTTTTAGAGTAGAGGTCGATATCTTCAAAGAGATTTTCATAGAGGTCGTCACTCTGCTCGATATCACGAAAACCTTGCGCCAGATCTTCCAGCTGGAAAGTCCCTTCATTGACACGTGCTACCAGAGCCGTAAAGGTCAAGTCTGGCTTGATGATATAGTTGAGCTCGTCATTCATGACAGAGACCAAATCCTCATGAGTATCCGCATCCTCGTAGTAGTTGCGATAGACCTCAAGGGCATCCTCAAGACTATCTGTCCCCTCCTCCATGGTCTCCGCCACGAAAAAGAGCATCTTATCCGACAGATACTTATAAAAGACCATGCCCAAAAGATAGGACTTGTAGTCGTTGGCATCCATCTTAGAGCGGAGAACATCCGCTGAGTTCCACAGTGCTTGGTAGAGCGACTGGGACGTTTGTGTTGTTTCCATAGTGTTTCTTTCTAAGTTCTGCAATTAATTTTTTTAAACAAGCAATCATTTATAACAAATCACTTCATTCTCAATCGTTTGAATCAAGTCCAAAGGAATATCAGAGACTGGGAGTTGATAAACGATATTTTTTCGAGGGTTATAAAATCCAAGATTTTCGATAGATAGGAAGTCAGGATCATAGGAATGTAAACCCATGATATAGTATACAAGGACTTGTAGTGTATGGTCTTTATTAGGAGCTGTTTTAGTCACCTTAAAATCCCATAATGTATCCTTGGTAAGAAAATCTCCATCACCCTTATCAATCGTATCTGTATAACCTCCAAGAAAATGAAAGCCATCTTTTACCAAAGGACCATAGAGATCGAAGAAGCAAAGGCTTCGTTCTACCATGATACGAATATTCTCTATCGTTTCTGCATCCACCGTAATTTCCTCAAAAGGCTTATAATACTGTTTTCCTGCACGAAAAACGACATCAAAGGACGCTAGACGACAAGCACTTTCTATCGATAAGTCATCCAATCCTGTCACCAAATCGAGCAGTGCTTCTGCTAGGTCTCCCATGCCCACCATCTGAGCTCCCAAGAGAGAAATTCTGAAAGCATCACTGGCTTCTGCCCCTTTCATAAAACGGGTCAAGTAATCCACACAAATCCCCACTAAACTAGGAGATACAGACTCTACAGGATTCAGAACTCTGTGATCTTCGAACTGCTCTACTGAAAATAACTTGATGGGCAGATAACCACCTCGAGGTTGGCTAATTTCTTTGATACGTTGTGTTACAGATACCATGGCAACTCCTTTATGTATATATACTAGCATCGATAAATTTTGTTCGATATTCTTTTATTTAGTAAAAAATCACCTTAGTTTTGGCTTTCTTCTTGGCTTTTTAGAGCTTGCTTCAATTTTATCAGCATTTTTCTTGTTTTCTAACAATTCATTATAAGCTGTCTTTTTAATAATCGTCTTGATTAGTTTATCAAGTTCTGTATTTTCTGAGTAGTCAGCTGGAACAAAATAATCAATACGATTATCCTGAGTCATTTTGTGAACTTTCTTTCTGTCATTGGTTTTTGGATTGAATACACCGATAGAGTAGCCACCTCTTGTTTTGACTAGCTTCATACAGGGTATATCAGTATCACTATCCCCTAAATAAACCATATTTCTAAAAGGAACTCGTAAATCACTTTCAGCAAAAAAATCGTTCACTGCATCGTCATTGACATCTAAAATACCTTTGGTAATTCTAAAAAGAAATTGAGTCTTATTGGTGTAGTTAACAACTTGAGCAGGCCAGACTGCAACACCATTTTCATCACAATAAAAAGAAGTTGCATAAATTTTCTTAAAAGCACCATTTTTAGCTATTGAAGTCCCCTCTATCATTTCTTTCAAACCAGATGAAATAATATAGTGCTCAACAATAACTCCGTTTTTTTCACCATACTTTCGAATACGCTCAAACCAGTCTTTGACTCCTGGAAATAGTTCTACCTCTGAACCAAACTTGGCTAACTCTGTCTTTGTAAATAAAACCTTTCCTGCAGATTCTGTTTTCATCGTAAACATATAGGCAAGGTTCTTGTCCATATTATTAGCCTTGGCAAAACCATTGGATTTCTTCCAAAATTCACTGATTTCATACCCGAGCTTCTGTATAAATCCTTGCGCTTGCATATCATCAGGAGACAGGGTTTTATCAAAATCATAGCAGATAGCTACTACAGGTTTTTCTTCTTTCTTTAGAGTTTCTGATTTTACTTTTGACATTTTACTGCACTCCTTTTATATAAACATATCCTGCAAGAGTTTCTTTTTCAAAGTTTCTAACTGAGTAATTTTTTCTTGGTAAGAGTTGATAAGGTTATCGAGATTAGAGAAGTAAGTGCCGATGGCTTGTTGTTCAGCCATAGAGGGATAGTGTAAAATAACCTTTTCTAAATCGTTATTTCTTAAGTGTACGACTGATTTACCTTGTGCTCTTTTAATCAGTTCTTTCTGTTGACTTCCATTTGAAATGGTTAAAGCCAAGAAAATAGAGTCCACCTTTTTTTTATCTGGGTAGATTATATTTAAATCACCACCCAAAATAATTCCTGATTTCTCAACAACTGATGCTCTCGAAATATCCTCTGCACTTTCACCAGATGCTGGAACTATAACTTCTCCACCTTTACTAATCACTGCATTTGCTTTTACTGTAGTAACAAAAGTATTAACTTTAGAAATTACAGTTTGATAATTAGTATAAAGTTGACCATATAGAATTATCTCTCTGCCAGAATTAATTAAGTCATTTTTAGTATAACCATTCCCTTTAGAAAAACGAGCTAATTCTTTTAAAATTTGAACTTCCCACTCACCTTCAAATCCATCCAAACGAATCTCAGGGACTGTCTGTCCAGCTTTTGGAAACATTTTGGAAAGCATGGTCGCCTTAAGAGATTGGTAGTTGGCGAGATTGTCCTTGTAGCTAGCCAGAAGGTCATCAAGGTTGCGGAAGAGGAATCCGATGGCGGATTGTTCATCAATTTCAGGATGATACACTTTGTAGTTCCCAAGTTGAGGAGCTGTTAGCTGAGGAACACCCGTTGACTCATTTAAAATTCTCATTGAATTAATCTGATTTTCAAGATAATCAACATCAATATTTTCTGATTGAAGAGTCAGAAGTCTAACAACTGGAGTAAAATTTTCATGTCGAGCTACTGCATATCCAACATCTCCACGACCTGTAACAGTCACTGCAGGAGCTTTCACTTTATAATCGTCATAAAATCCAACAATTCCTTTGTTTGTCAAAGCATTTGCAATAACGGGATATTTCCCACTTTCCTTCAATCTTTCTTTATCTACATCACCACCCGCAGATATCTTAACTATATCTGCAATTCTATTTCCTTCCCAAACACTATCAAATCTGTTAAATCTAATTCGGGGAACAATATTTTTACTCATCATTTTCTCCTAGTGCCCAGTCTTTTGTTAAGAAATTGGGAATTTCGTCAGGCTTTACTGGTTCATATTTCAAATTAAAAAATTCATACATACTTAAATTACCAAGATTAGGTTTCTGATACAATTCACGACTTAGCTGGATTAGTTTTTTATTATTTTGAATTTTTTCATAAATTGTTTTTGAAATAAAAAAATTTTCTGTGTAGGCAAATACAAGATAATTTAAAAATTCTTTGATTTTTTTAGGATTTTCGCTATTAAACTGATGTCTTAGAGTTCTATAATTTTTGTCTTTTTTATGATAGAAAGATAAAACCAGAGATGATTTTTTAAAAGGGAAAATGACCAGATGTAAATCTTGCATACTGACTTTTGGATCAGGATTAAAAACATCATTTACGGGATACTCATACATATCAAATTGTAGTGTAATAGCTACTTGTGTAGCAATAGGAACCACAAATGGGAGAATCTCTTTAAACACGATTTGATATGCACCTTTTGTATTATTTAAAATTTCTCGCTTATGAACTTCCACTTCTTGAAGAAAATCTCTTAAATCTAAACTATACAAATCTATCATATCGTCAATACCAATTATTCTTTCTGGAAGAGAACTATACAATTTTACTTCTTGGCTTCGCTTTGAAACATTCATCAATCCATTTTTCAAAGCAATTTCAGCTAACATTTTATCTGAAATTTCCCCTAACAATGCTTCTTCAGATTCATAATCATTAAAGAATTCATTATCACAAGAATGACATATAAATTTAAAGATTCCAGAATTGTTCACACCTTTTTCAGTTTCAAATAAATCTATATCTTCAAAAAACATTAGTGAACTAGACTGCATAATTTTTCCATTCTCAGCCAAATGTTTTAAGACAAATTGAGGAACCGAATGTGAATTGCAAAGTTTAGTAAGTGGCTTATTGCATAGCAAACATGTCTGAGGTCGAGATTTCTTTCTAGCTTCTTGGAACCGCCTAGATAACTCCTTTTTTATTTCAATATTAGATAAACCCATTTCAACCTCTCTAAATTAAAACTCTATTTTTACTAAGAATAATTCTACATACTAAAATTATACCACGAATCCACCAAAAATCCCCTTAGCAATTCCTTTCTAAGGGGATTGTCCATATCCTTATACTGGGCTGATTCTTCTGGTTTGACCTTTTTCTTTCTTGTTACTAGAAATGAGACGGTACTTGCTATCTCGGATGCTATTGAGGTCATTGAAGAGTTGAGTCACTGTTTCTTTTCAAGATAGTCTTCCGCAATAGCGCATAAACGCATAAAGAGGATGTAAGTCCCACTTTACTCTTCATAAACAGCTTACTCGCCACTTGAACAAAATATTTTTTTAAAGCACTACCAAATGGACCTCGTCTAATTCCCTCCGTTGGGTTTAATAATTCTTTGAATTTTTTTGATTTCCATGACGAATCTTCATTGAATCTTGAAAAAATAATACTGGGATCATTTATTTGTTTTTTCATTCTAACCTCGTTACCTTACCTTCTGTATAATCAATTGATATTTCTGGAGAAACATTTGGAATAAAAACATTAATAGACAGTTCTTCATCAATAGAGATAGCTTGAATTTGAATACCAATAGGTATTTTGTCATTTTTATTTTTATAGATTAATTTTGATTTGTAAAAAATGTTCTTCCCATTTTCTATGGTTTTTTCAAGTATATTTTCGAAATAAGACTGACTAAAAGTATTAAGACCTTGAGAATTCATGTTACTCCATGCTGTTTGAACAAATAAGATTCTCTTATTCTTATTGTAAATTTTTTTAACAAGTTCATTGGCTAATGAATGACCAATAATATGTCCTCTATGAAAATACTTTTTTGCAAATATATCTGAAGCAACACATTCCCAATTGACTGGATCCTTTAATTTCTTTCTCTTCTTGCTTCCTAAAGTATCCAGACTTCTTCTAGTCAGAAATGCTTCACAAATATAAGGACGTTCATTTAAATCTGTTGGCAATTCAAGCAACTTATGTTTTTTATGTTCAAATTCACTACGATTAATCAAAGGAATTCCATGCTTAGATGTTTTGCGATTAATTATAAAATAATTCTCCTCAGAAATTACATCAGCATACTCAACCGATTCACTTTCCAATAACCTTTTCAATTCATTTTCATCTACTACTCCGAGTAATCTACACATTTCTTTTTTATTCATAGTTCAACTCCATAAATCTGTCAAAATAACATCATCACTATTCGGTCTAATGACTTCTTCTTTATCTACTTTCAAAAATACTGGAACTTGAATTGCGTTACCAGTAATTATAACTTCACCTTTACCTAAACTAGGAATTTTATTAAAGGAAGTTTTATCCAACGTAGGCATGGTATTTACGAGCATACGTAAATCATTATCATTAACCAATCTATGGATGAAATAATTATGAACCTGTGAAAGAATAGTAGGTGAAATATCTGCGGGTCGTTGACTAGATAAAGTTAAGTAGAAACCAAATTTTCGCCCTTCTTTAATGATTTCCTCAAAAATATTCAATCTGTAGTCCTGCCAAGTATCTCCTACAGAATGGTTTTGAGCATTTAAAATATTATGTGCTTCATCAATAATCAAATGACTAGTACATGTAACATCGTTTCCTGCTATTTTCGCTTTCTGTTGATCATATATCATCTTAGAGATAAGCATAGGAATTAATCTAGTAATCTCCTGATTAGCATGTACAAGATTAATAATATTTAGACTAGAAAAATCGGTAGTTATATCTTTCTTAACTTTAACAACTTTCTTCAAGCTATTCAGAGCTGTATCAATCCTATGAAACAAAGGATTAATATGCTCAATATTAGTTGATTTCCAAGTACTATAGTGAACTTTTTGAAAATCTAAAAAGAACTTTAAACTATCTATCAAGTTCAAAGAATCAAAACTTTCTGCAAGTTTTTGCCTAATTTCATCTATCTGTAACTTTTTTTCTATCTGTTCAGTTAAATCAGACTTATCATTTAAATATATTCGTTCTTCTCCCTGAAAAATATAAGCTTTTGATGTTGCATGGTAAGATAATGAGGAAACTTGATCAAATAATATCCAGTTATCTTTTGCTATGTATGATTTTGCTACTTTGATCCAATTATCTCTTGAATCAGATAATGCTGCATCCCCCGTTGTAAGAATTTTTTTCAACGTTCCAACCACAAATTTTGCAATAACTTCTCCCGTATGTTCTTTTTCATTCCACTCTTTCATTGCTTTCCTAAGAAATGGAACTTGAGTTGCTGATGAAGCACCAAATAAAATTGATAGAATATCTGGGTCAAAAAGGTAGTCCTCAGTAATAGGGATTTTTTTTGATGTATTACTCCTAGTTTCAACATTAAATACTTTCTTGTAGGTATTAGTTACACCAAAGCTATCATCTTTCGTATATTCACCATTAAAATCAATAACATAGAATTTTGAATGCTCTAAAATTTTTTCTCGATAGTCTGACCGAAATAATTCTAAAAATAATTTATGCAATGTATTAGACTTACCACTACCAGTATTCCCAAAAACACCAATATGAGAAGCAAAAATTTTATTAATCGATAAAGGAACAACTTGACCTTCTAAGATTGACTGTCCAATGGAAACAGTTGGCTCAGACTTATTAATCCCATATATTAATTCTAAGTCTTTTTTTGAAGTAATACATACTTCATTTCCAATCATTGGTACATATTGACTTGTTACTTGGAATTCATCGTTTTCAATAACACCTTTAGTTTTTAAATGAACGATTCGATTTATAGAATTCTTTGAAAAACGATTATCAAATTCTGTGCTTCTAATTGTATTTTTTTGATCAGCAACTTTTTCAGTAACAACAGAAGCGATAATTTTTACATTGTTCTGTAAAATTGTTAGATATGCTCCAATTTTTGCTCCTTGTAACACATCACCATGCCATAGATATTCTGCATCATTAGATAAATGATACATTCCAACTTGAGAAATATCCCCATCAACACCTACTATTACACCTAATTTTTTGATACTCGTCTTCATTCTGACTGCTCCTCAAAAGATACATCTCTAAGCAACTCAGTTAGATTACTAATATCGAAACTAAAACATTCACTTCCATCGTCTTTTTTTTGCTTTGATTTATACTTTTCCTCTAATTCATTAGGTGCAATGATATTCAAATTTCTTGGACAATCACTGAGGCCCAAATTTGTTAATATTTTTTGTTTATCAGATTCAGAATAACAAAATATAAAGACATTTAATTCAGGATTTTTCAAAGATCTGTTCAACATTTTAGCAATATGTTTATCTTGAAATGAGAATCCAATAACAATAAGAATAGATTGTGGTTTATCTAACTCAAGTTGAAATACTCTTAGCATGTCATGAAAATGATTATTTAGAAACGTTTCTTGACCCTCTAAGCCCGTTGGTTTAACTACTACAGGATTTTCAACTACACTTTGCCTTATTAAAATATTGTCCTCTTGCCCTCTTTCCCAGTTCATCGAACCATGTGGTTTAATCAAAGATAATGTAGGAAGTTCATTAAGGTAATTATCATTTAATCCCCTATATGCAACAGACTTATTATAGTTAGCACTATCTAAAATTCTATTAAAATATCCATTACTTCCATCATTAAAAACAAATGATTCATATTTCATCAATTCATCTAGTGCCTTCTCAATGAAGAGATCGTAGTTAGTAGTAAAAATATTAATATTTTTTGTCACTTGTCTAGAATTTGCATGATAAAGTAGTTGAAGTATAACTTTAATAAATTCAGAATATCTTTTTAAAACTGCTTTAATATTTTCTTCATCATTAGCATTACTAATATCTTCAAGAACTTTCATTGAAACTGCTTTAACTTTATCAGATAGTAAATTATTAGCTTCCTCATCTGAAATATCTTCACTTTTGAAAAAAGACATTAAAGGTATGGCTGGAACTGAAGTCCCTGATCCAATTAGAAAATTAAGCCTCTTAGTCATTGCAAAATAACGCAACTGTTTTATATCAAATTTTTCAACCATATTTGTTCCTCGAATAAGAATAAAATACTTTCCTCTACCTCCCAACCCTCAACGGCTCAATCACTTCTTCGATCAGTTGGGTATAGGCTTCTTTGATTTGTTTTTTATAGAGGAGTGGGTTGAGTGCATCTGACACCTCAACTTTATAGTCCTTGTAGCGCTGACTCTTGGTCAGTTGACTTTCTCCTAGTTGTTTTTTTGCTCCCTTGCGGTAGTGATTGACATAGTAGCGGAGTTCATCTTCGCCCACATACCAGGTCTTACTAAAGTCTTGGATATGCTGCTGGATGACTGCTTCAATCATTTGGTCAAGGATATTGGCGATGGATTGACCTCTATAGCGGTCTGGATTTGCCTGTACTTCTTGCCAAAGTTCTGAGATGATCTGCGCAAGGTTTGGATTGGTCTTCTCCAGACTTTGGATATAGGTATCCACTGCTTCTCTATCCTGTGCACTGAGACTCTTTTCCTGACTTTGCTCTTGCTCGATCAGACTTTGGATCAAGGTCAGGATATAGGCATAGTTGATCTCATCGACTTGGATAGACTCCAGTTCGTAGTGGATATCCAGTGGCTCCCCATCTTCATCACCATCTTCTGAACGACTTTTAAGTTCGGCAAGGATATTTTGATAGAAACCTAGATAGTTTTCCAATTCTTCTGCAGTTAGTCCAGTCTCTGCATAGATTTCTTCCTCGTCATACTCTTTATAAACTCGGATAGAAGCCAAGTATTTATCAAAGGATTGATAAGCCTTGGCTAGTTTTCTTAATTCAGGTGTAGAGATTTGCTCGATCTGGAGTCCTTCTTCGGGATCATCTGTCACAAGATTTTGGAAGTCGCTACAACTTCTCAAAAAGTTTCTCTTTTCCTCTTCCCAGCTTGGTGCTAGGACATCATTTTCTCCACCATTTGAGTAGAGTTTGAGGGCATTATCGACTGCTTCCTTAAAGGCTATAGGCTTTTGGAAAGTGATGATATGACCATAGGTCTTACTAGAATCAAAGATACGGTTGGTTCGACTAAAGGCCTGAATCAAGTCCTGCGGTTGCATGGGTTTACGATCGATAAAGAGAGTCGATAGACAAGGAGCATCAAATCCCGTCAAGAGACGATTGACCACGATGACTAAGTCCAACTGTTCATTGCGGTAGAGATATTTATCTTGCTTACGGGCAAGGCGGTTATTGACATCGGTATTAAAGCCTCGAAGATCTGCCATGGTAAAGTGAGTATCAAACTCTCTATTATAGTCCTCTAAGACCTGTTTCATGTGGTCTTGGTTGGCTCTTGAGTCCTCCTCGTTTTCTGTGACAGAGTAGGTAATGGTAAATTTCGGAAAGTCTGGGAGGACCATCTTGACTCTCTCTGATACCTTGACACGTGTCTGACCAGCCTTGACTTTTTTGAGAAGGTCATAGTAGGCTTGGGCTTGCGGGATGGACTTGACGGTTAGAATAGCATTGTAGGTATTGCCCACACCTTTTTGGAAGCCTAGTTGTTGGCGGGATTTATTGATAATGGCATCCAAGACTTCCAGCATGTGCTCCTCATTTTCATAGACGGTATCTGGTATTCCATTTTCAGCCTGATCTGTAATGAGGGTATTACGGTAATCCACCTTAAAGCCTAAGACAGCTCCATCGTGGATAGCTTCCTTGACTGTATACTCATGGAGACGGTCTCCATACTGTTGCTGGGTAGTTTGAGCTAGGTCGCCGACCTGCTGGCGTTTATTTTCCTTAAAGATGGGTGTGCCTGTAAATCCATACCAGAGGGACTGTGGGAAAAAGGCTTTAATGTCTTTTTGTGTTTGTGGGGTCACGGCACGGTGGCATTCATCCACGACAAAGGCCACTCGGAGTCCTTTGATTTTGTCCGCATCTCGTTGGTAAAGACCTTGGTCAAACTTGCGCATCATGGTGGTGATTTTCTGGATGGTTGTCACCACGACACGCTTATCATTACTGCATAAGCGCTTAACCAGATCATGTGTATTATCCGTCTCATCGATGTCGATAACATCATTGGTCGCATAGGAGAGGAAGGATGATGTGGTTTGTTGGTCCAAGTCTCTACGGTCCACGACAAAAATCGTCTTTTGGATAGATGGAATCTGAAGGAGATTCCTCGCTACCTTATAAGAAGTCAAAGTCTTCCCTGAACCTGTCGTATGCCAGACATAGCCTGATGCCTGCTGGCGAGAGGCTTCTTGCACTGCTTCGATGGCGTGGATCTGATAGGGGCGCAAGAGGATGAGAGATTTCTTGCTATCATCAATGACCGAATACTGCATGACCATCTGGTGAGCACGAGGGATAGAAAGGACTTCGTGAGCAAAGCTAGTCAGGTTTGTCACAGGATGATTGTCCCTATCCACCCACTTGGTTAGAAATTGCTTGTTAAGTTTATTTTCACGAGCTGCAGCAATATAGCGGGTATCTACTTTGTTCGTCACAACAAACATCTGCAAGCTAGAGTAGATGCCACGGAACTTCCCTTCACGATCATATTTTTTAATCTGATGAAAGGCATCGATAAATGCTGCTTGAGTGCTCTTGAGCTCGATTTGAATCATAGGTAAGCCATTGATCAGCAGGGTAACATCCAATCTACGGTCTTGGTCCAGAGGATTTACTTTTTCTCGTTGGACTTGATTGACAACTTCGTAGCTAGACTTTCCTGCTGCGATATTATCGCGCCAAATGACTGACAATCGGATGGTGCCTAGACTCGCATCTTCTCTTTGAACCTCGACTTTGGCAATGCCATTTTCTCCGACCAACCACTTGGCAGCATCATAATAGCTAACAAAGTTTAGTTGGTTCTGAATCTGGCGTTTTTCCTGTTCTGTCAAGGGATGATCTGATAGCAGAGCAACGTTATTTTGGGCTAGCTTCTCAAAGAAATTGTCCCATAGTTGTTCTTCTGTTTTTAGGTCTTCTCTATAAGTCCATTGGCTCTCACCAGTTACCAGCTGGTTTATCAGTTGTTTTTCTATTTCCAGTTCTGGTTTTACCTGCATCTATATTTCTCCTTCAGGGACCATATTCTTGCTATTATTATATCATATTCTGGAAAGAAAACGCTCACTTCCTTCTATTTCAACGCACTTTTAACCTTCTTCTTGGTAATGAGGCGGTCATTTTTGTTGGCTAGGGATTTGAGTCGGGCTTCGAGTAAGACTTTTCTGCCTGCTTCGTTGCGGGTGTAGACTAGCTGGTAATCACCTAACTGAGGGGCGACTGCGTCTAGAAAGAGCTGAGCATCTTCCTTGCGTTTTTCAAAGAGGCTAGGCACTACGAAATACTTGGACTGTCCTGCTGGTGCTTTTTGAGCGACTAATAGGTAGCGTTGATTGTCGACTGGGGCAAAGAATTCGCCCAAGGTCTGAGAAAAGAGTTCCTTGTCTCGCATACTGCCACCCTTAAGATAGGCAAAAACGCAATAGCTATCCTTATCTTCTTCCACCTGCACGCGCGACTGGTCATCAGACAAATGCCCTGCAGTCACCATGACCTTACGAATGGCTTCACCGATCTGACGTAGACGTACATAAGGACTCTTATAAAAGAAATAACGGACCAAAGCAATAGTAAGCAAAACAAGACTAATAGTCGTTAACCAAGCAAGATGAATACCATTTGTTTTAAAAAGATAGAGGAGGAGATTAACTGCAATCAATAAGAAAGAATAGCGAACCCACTTTTCACCATCAACTAGTGTCAAGAGAGGGATTTGCTTACGATCTGTTGCTACCTCATTGACAATCTCAATCTTATCTGCAACGATGAGAGATTCCTGCCATTTTTTACGTAGGGAGGCGCGATCCTTGGATAGTTCCATAATCTTCTCGTTATAGTCTTCGAGTTTCTTTTTCTTAAATGGGAACTCAGGAAAGTCCAAGCGATCCAGCCCTGTCTCGATGGTATCTTCCTTATAGGACAAGCCCAGGAAATGGTCCATACGGCGAGTTAGATTGAGTAAATCTTGATAGGAATTATCCTTATCTACTTCCTCTTCCTCTTCATTTTCCCGCAAGAAAAGATTTTTTGTATAGGGTTTGATTGCGACCAGATGCCAGATATTGCTTGTCTTTTCTGGATGTCCTGACCAGACACGAATGGCACGCCCTCGCATCTGATTGCTGAGCATAAAGCTCCCCACAAAACTACCTAAGATCAGAGAATTAACACAAGGCGCATCCCACCCTTCACCTAAGAGAGACTTGGTTCCGACCAAGACCTGGATAGAACCTCGTTGGAAGAGCTCGGTCACTGCTGCGACCATCCCCTTAAAGCTGGATGGAAAGCTCACTTGGAGATAGGACTCTTGATCGAGTTTCCCGATGGCAGAGAAGCTTAAGCTAGTGTTTGGGATGACTTCTTCGAGTTCTGCCTTGACACTCGCGGGTATAATCACGACACTACCAGAAAGGACTGCTATGGGGACAGAAAGGCCTTGCTTTTGTGCACTTCTGCGAATGGTTTCAAAGTAAGGGAGGACTCCTAATTGCGTGATGGGTGCTTGGTCATCTCCCAGATAAGTCGTAAAATCCTTACGGATATAGTCCGCCAAGACTAACTGTCTCAAGTCCTTGCCTAGACTAGCATACTCAGTCTCAAAGATAGATGCAATACCAGCTAGTTTTCCTAGAGATTGGTTGAGGATTTGATCATTGGCTTTGGATTTGACCAAGAAAACCTGACGTTTTTCAATCAGTCCTCTTAATTTCAGTTCTGCTTCTATCTTTTTCTTGGTCTCCTGTGGATCTTCATACCAGTCAGGAGTCTGATAGAGAAGGCCTTGCAAGAGAACTTCTAGCCAATAATAATTGAGGGCAGGCAAGCCTTCAGCTCCCAGTAAATCTTGTAGATGCTTGGGAATTTCCTGTTTTTGAGACTGTAGATAAATGAGGATAGCCGAGAGATACTTGGGATCTTCAAGAAGTAGATCTGCCGAGATTTGGCCATTAAGAACCTTGGAGCTCCGAATCAACTCTTGGAAGTCAGAATCAACGACTAGTTGGCTGACATACTGCCACTTGGTTTCTTCAAACTCTTCTAGGCGCTTGTCCTCTTCCTTAGTCGGAAAACAAATATAGACAAAGTCCTGATGAGGGCACAGAGTGTCTTCCTTGACTAGTTCTGGCACCGTGATTTCTTGGTCAATCTCGCCACACATCTGGAGATAGCGATCCCAGAGTTCTGGTTCACTGTCATAAGGCGGTGTCGCAGTGAGAGAGATGACTTGCAGTTGCTGGTAGTTTTTACGGAAGTCTTCTAGACTTTTCCACCATTCATTTCTCAAGTGATGGCATTCGTCCAGACAGAGAGTTTCGACACCCCTTTCCTTGAGTCTGGCAAGTAGGTCAAAGCCTACAAAATCCTCAACCTTGCCATTATCTTCTTGTGATTGTACCTGTTGCATAGCGCTGTGAAAAGCTTGGTAGGTGGCGATGGTGATTTGCTTCATGTCCTTGAGATTTTGAGACACGAGACTTTGGACTTGGTCCTCACCCTCTAAAAAGGCCTGGCCAATCCTATCCACCCATTGTTCCCGGATGGTCACCGTCGGTACCAAAACGAGGGCAGGCTTATCAAAGCGAGCAATCAACTCGATTCCTATGGTTGTTTTCCCTGAACCTGGTGCTGCCACCAAGTGGACATGGCCATCTGCTTGGTATTCTTGGAAATTGTCCAATACCTGTTTTTGGTAGTTGCGCCAAGTGCCATTAAACTTCAATCCTAACATGATTTTCCTCATTCTAAGCTGTCATTTTCTTATTCCCATTTTACCATACTTGATGCAAAGTCACACGAAGTATCCCATCTAGTCTTTCTCCCTAAAATATGGTATAGTAGAATCATACTAGACAAGAGGAGTTTACATGTCACACGAGAAAGAAATGAAAGCTGTTTCTCCCCTTCTACAGCAAGCCATTCATATTTCCTCCATCCTCGGTGGAGTTGGTACTTTAATATTCTGCATCTGGGCCTATCAGGCTGGTATCCTGCACTCCAAGGAAACCCTTTCTGCCTTTATCCAACAGGCAGGCATCTGGGGCCCACCGCTCTTTATCTTTTTACAGATTTTGCAGACGGTCGTGCCTATTATCCCTGGTGCTCTGACATCTGTAGCAGGTGTCTTTATCTACGGTCATATCATTGGGACCATTTACAACTATATCGGTATTGTCATTGGTTGTGCTATTATCTTTTACCTAGTAAGGCTCTATGGTGCGCCTTTTGTCCAGTCCATGGTCAGCAAACGCACCTATGACAAGTATATCGGCTGGCTGGATGAGGGCAATCGCTTTGACCGATTCTTTATCTTTATGATGATTTGGCCAGTTAGTCCAGCTGATTTTCTCTGCATGTTGGCTGCTTTGACCAAGATGAGCTTCAAGCGGTATATGACCATTATCATCCTGACCAAGCCCTTTACTCTGGTCGTTTACACCTATGGCTTGACCTACATCATCGATTACTTTTGGCAGATGTTTGCCTAATACACAAAAAAACTCAAGGATTCTCCTTGAGTTTTTTTCTTTGTTAGGCTTCTTTTTTCAATAAAAGGGAAACAAGGACCGAAGTGGCAATCATCCATGCCCCTAGAATGATAAAGGTCATGCGACCATCCTGAGTGACCAGACCAATCCCTGAGAGAACGAATGGCGTTAAAGATGCACCAAAACTACATCCTAAAACCGCATAGGAAGTTGCTTTATTGAGGAGTTTTGCAGGGATTCTCTCAGAAATCAACTGAAAGACTGTCGTCAGGGCGATGCTGTAAGCAAAACCTCCCAGGATAGAACCAGCAACGACTACCCAGAGTGATGGAGCAAGAGCGATGATGATTTGACCAATTCCAAAGGTTACACCAGCTACCAATAGAAGTCTTTCCTTGAAGGTCGAGATCAGGAAAGAAAAGCTGATTCCAGCTAGAATCCCGATCAACTGCATGGCACTGAGTACCAAACTCGACAACTGAGCATCTCCGAAACCTGCCTCAATCATGAGACTCGGGATACGGAAGGTAATAGCCGTATTGGTACATACAATCACTGCAGCTGCAATGGCAAGGAAGAAAATGAGCTTTTTCATAGAAGCAGTCAATCTTACTGCTTCTTCTGTCTGATGCTTGGACTCATGAACTTCTGCGTTTCCATAAGGGACAAAGAGAAGGAAGAGTACGAGAACTACTAGACCAGCTGCATAGGCTAGGAAGGTTGCTGTCCAGCCAAAGGCCAAGAGCTGACCGACTGCCAGCGTCAAGATAGAGGCTCCTACTACCTCAGCTGACCCACGAAAACCAAGCATTTGGATACGAGTTTTGCCGTGGTAACGTTCACTGATGATCGAAATAGCCTTGGCATTGAGCATTCCTACTCCAAGCCCAAATAGCAAGCGTGTCGCAAAGACAAAGTAATAACCCTGATACCAGAAAGGTGCTGTTCCACTGATGGATAAAATCAAGAGTCCCAAGGTCAACTGGAGGCGTTCAGGAAAAATACGCTCTAAAACTCCGTTCAATAAAAGCATGGCCATAATCCCAAAGGATGGGAGGCTGACCAAGAGTTCAACCTGACCAGTCGAATAACCCTGATAATAGTCAAACATAGCAGGCAGGGCACTCGAAATTGAAAACGATGTGATCAATACTAACGATAGGGAGAGTATGCTCACTTTTTCCAAAAATTGTTTCATCTTTTCCTCATTCATTGTTCATTTTTCATATTAGTAAAAAGGTCCTTTCCTATCATACACTCTTTACCCAAAATTGGCAAGCGAGTAAGCACCAAGACCAAAAGAAAAAGCGGGGCATCAAGATTTGTGAAGTCTTGATGACATCCTACTTTTTTATGTGTTTTATCCAGTTATGTGACTTAGATTTTCAAGAATCGACGCATTGAGATTCCTGAACCTAGTGAACCGATACAGATTCCAATGAGGAACAAGAGACCGATCATCAATGGAATAAAGGTATTCGGTGTAATCAAAGATAGGTTTTGACCAACCAAGGATGGGTTGACAGATTGGAACACTCGATTATAGATAAAGTAAACCAATGCTGATGGAAGAGCTGCTCCAAACAATCCGATAAAGGCACCTTCTAGCAAGAATGGGCCACGGATATAACCGTTCTTGGCACCAACCAAACGCATGATTTGGATTTCACGGCTACGTGAAATGATAGTAATACGGATGGTATTTGAAATCAAGAAGACTGCGATGAAGATCAAGAGTCCTGCGATGACTAATCCCCATACACGGATGAAGGAAGCCAACTTGAAGAGACGTTCGGTATTGGCACCACCGTCTTGGACTTCAGAGACACCTTCAATTTTCTTAGCTTCTTCAGCTACAGGTTTTACATCACTTGGTGAATTGGTATCTACGATGTAGGCATCATGAAGAGGGTTTGCATCTCCTTCAAACACCTTCCACTCATCACCCATAGTTTCAGTCAGCTTTTGGTACTGTTCTTCTTTACTTGAGAAGGTTACATTTTTTACAGCTGGCAGAGCTTTAAGGGCGTTATAGACCTTGTGGTAGTCATTGTTAGTGACTGTTTGGCCTTCTTTTACAATGGTTTCACTGTTGTCTTCAACGTCTTTACGAACATAAACCATGACGCGGACGTTGTTTTCAATATCAGTTGCTAATTTCGCAGTATTGAAGATAACTGAAGCAAAGATAGCAACCAAGGTCAAGGTAATCATTACTGAACTGACAGCAGCAATGGTCATCCACCCATTACGCTTTAAACTCTTTAAAGCTTCGAACAGATGGCGGAAAAATCTACTAATCATCGTATCCGTACTCTCCTTTCGCTTCATCACGTACCACGCGACCATTCTCGATGGCAATAACGCGGTGGCGCAAGGTATTTACGATTTGGCTGTTGTGGGTCGCCATCAAAACAGTTGTCCCTTGAAGATTGATACGTTCCAAGAGGTTCATGATTTCCCATGAGTTATCTGGGTCCAAGTTTCCTGTTGGTTCGTCGGCAATCAAAACCTTAGGATTGTTTACGATAGCACGCGCAATGGCGATACGTTGTTGTTCACCACCTGAAAGTTCATTCGGGAATGAACGAACCTTGTGCTTCAGACCAACAAGGTCCAAGACTTCCATAACACGTTTTTTGATGTTACGACGACTTTCACCAACAACCTCCATGGCGTAAGCAATGTTCTCATAAACGGTTTTCTTTGGCAAAAGTTTGTAATCCTGAAAGACTACTCCAACGTTTCTACGCAAGAACGGAATATCTTTCTTTTTTATCTTAACGAGGTTATAACCTGCAACTTGCAAGCTTCCTTTGTCGATTTTGACCTCACGATACAAGGCACGGATAAAAGTTGATTTACCAGCACCTGAAGGTCCTACGATGTAGGCGAATTCTCCTGCATCGATATTTACAGTGATGCCACGTAGGGCTGTTGTCCCGTTGTCGTATTTTTTGACAACATCTCTCATTTCAATGATTGACATGTGACTTCCTTTCTTTTAACTGATACGCCATTTCAGATAAGCATCGATGAAACCATCTAGGTCTCCATCCATAACCTTATCAACTTGCGCTACTTCAAAGTTTGTACGATGGTCTTTTACCATTGTATAAGGTGTAAATACATAGGAGCGGATTTGGCTTCCCCATGTAATTTCCTTTTTCTCACCCTTGAGCGAGTCTACCTCAGCAGCTTTCTTTTCCTGCTCCATCTGATAGAGTTTTACCTGAAGCATCTTCATAGCACGGTCACGGTTTCCGTACTGAGTACGGTCAACAGTTGATGCTACGACGATACCTGTCGGAATGTGGGTCAAACGGACACCTGTTGAAACCTTGTTGACGTTTTGTCCACCTGCTCCACCTGAACGGAAGGTATCCATCTTGATATCATCCTCTCGGATGTCAACTTCGATGGTATCATCCAACTCTGGCATAACTTCTACAGAAGTAAATGAGGTGTGGCGACGTTTAGCAGAGTCAAATGGTGAGATTCGAACCAAACGGTGAACTCCCATCTCTGACTTGAGAAGACCATAAGCATTTGGTCCTTCAAAAGACAAGGTTACTGACTTGATTCCTGCCTCATCACCTGCTTGGTAATCCAGGACCTCAACCTTGAAGCCTTTGGCATTTCCATAGCGAGTATACATACGAAGGAGCATATCGCCCCAGTCCTGAGCCTCTGTTCCCCCTGAACCAGGATGGATTTCAAGGATGGCGTTGTTGTGATCATAGGGTTCTGACAAGAGAAGGGTCATTTCGTAGCTAGTCATCATCTGGTCTAACTCAGAGAGTTTCTCAACCAGCTCATCCTTAACGGATTCATCCTCTGCCAAAAAGTCCAGTAAAATCTCAACTTCATCCTGTAGCTCATCCATCTTGTGGAAGGTATTATAGGTATTTTTGAGTTCGTTTAATTCTTGCGACGTCTTTTGGGCCGCAATATTATCGTTCCAAAAATCAGGTTCTGTCATTTTGTTTTCCAAAATAGCAATCTCTTCCTCTAAACCTTCGAGGTCAAAGAGACCCCCTGAAAGAAGCTAATTTTTCACGATTTGCATCAATTTTTTGACGAATTTCTGAAATGTCCATAGTTACTCCTTTTTTTGCATCTTTCAATTATACCATATTTTCTCATAATTATCTAACTGACTTTTTTAAAATTTATTTTCAAAATGTTACTCTTTGAAGTCAGACAAGCTTATTCTAGGCTAAACTTTAAAAATCTCACGAGAAAAATCTCATGAGATTGAGAGAATTTATACTTATTTTTACAAGGTAACCGTCAAAACTTGACCATCTTTCACGACCTGTACTCCACCAATATAGACATCATCAACATCACTGGATTTGACGGCATAGACTAGATGAGACAGCATGTTTTCTTGTGGTTGGAGATGAATTTTTCCTTGGGGCTGGATGACGAGGAAATCAGCCTGCTTGCCGACTTCTAGACTACCAATCACATCTGCCATTCCTAATACCTTAGCCCCCTCAATCGTCAAGGCCTTGAGGGCGGTTTTGATTGGGAATTGGCTAGCATCACCACTCTTCATCTTCTGTAGCAGTGCTGCGGTCCGCCCTTCCTCAAACATATCAAGGTTGTTATTAGAAGCAACGGAATCTGTCGCAATACCAACCGGCACTCCTGCTTTTTGAAGTTGGACGACTGGTGCAATCCCTGAGGCTAGTTTTCTAGTTTGCTCTTTGATTTTCATTGAGTATTAGATATCACAATTTTTCTAGTTATTGTAACAAAAAAGTCACCCCAAGGCAACTTTTCTTGTTTGTTCATTGGCATTATAATGGCTTTCCCATTTATTCTGGGCTAAAAGCTGCTGCTTGCTGCATTTGATAGTATTTGCCTTTTCTCTCCATAAGCTCCTCATGATTCCCATGTTCGACAATATCTCCATCTACCAAGACAAGAATCAAATCAGCATCCTGAATGGTCGATAAACGGTGGGCGATGATAAAGCTTGTCCGCCCCTTCATGAGTTTGGCAAAGGCATCCTGAACCAGCACCTCTGTCCGAGTATCGATGGAGGATGTCGCTTCGTCTAAGATCAAAATCTTAGGGATGGCTAGAAAGACACGGGCAATGGTTAAAAGCTGAGCCTGACCAACAGACAAGGATTCACCCGCATTTTCAAGCTTGGTATCATAGCCCTGTGGCAACTGTTGGATAAAGAAATCTGCATTCGCGGCCTTAGCTGCTGCAATAACCTGCTCTCGGCTAGCATCAGGATTTCCAAAGGCAATATTGTCATGAATAGTTCCTTGCTTGAGCCAAGTTTCTTGGAGCACCATTCCAAACTGCTGTCTCAATGATGCACGGGTATAGTCATAAATCGAGTGACCGTCTAGCAAAATATCTCCTGAGTTAATAGGATAAAAACGCATGAGAAGATTGATCAGGGTAGACTTCCCAGCACCTGTCGGACCAACGATGGCAACCTTACTACCCGCTGGAATATCCATAGACAAGTCCTTAATCAAAATCTTTTCAGGATTGTAGCCAAAAGAAACATGCTTAAAGGAAATGGCTCCCTTGACTTGGTCACTGTTTAATTCTTCCAGACCAGTTTCTGTAACTTCAGGACTTTCTAACACAGCATAAACACGTTCTGCGCAGGCTAAGGCACTCTGCAACTCAGCCAAAACTGATGAAATATCGTTAAAGGGTTTGGTATACTGTTGCACATAGTTTAAAAAAGTCACCAAACGACCAATGGTCAAAGTGGAACCTGCCATGATGCGTAAGGCCCCTACCCCAGCAAGAAGAGCATAAATAAGGGAATTGACAAATCGTGTCGAGGGATTGACTGTTGACGAATAAAAGATAGCCGATTGAGAATAACCTGAGTAGTTGTCATTTGCCTCATGAAGTCTATCGATAAATTCTTCCTGAGCATTAAAAGACTGGATAATGTTTTGCTGACTAAGTGATTCTTCAATCAGCTGGGTTTGAATCCCCCTAGTCTCTGTCTGCTTCTGAAAGAGATGGTAGGACCTCTTGGCGATAAAGCGTGAAATGACCATGGACAGAGGTGTTAAGAGGAGCACTAATAACGTCATCAAGAGATGAATTTGGAGCATGGCAAGGATGCTGACCAAAATCATCAATACTCCGATAAAAAATTGGTTGAAAATCATATTCAGACCTGCGGCCAACTGTTCAATATCTGTCGTCACACGGCTGACCATTTCCCCACTACCTTGTCTATCTACAAGGGCGATTGGGAGACGATGGAGTTTCTCAATGATTTTTTCTCGCAAATCTCTGGTATAGGAAAAGATGAGACGATTATAGAGGAGGGGATTGGCCCATTGTACCAGCGTATTTCCGATGACTACCAAAATCATCTGGAGAAAAATTTGCCAGAACACCTGAGATGAGCCCGTCACTAAGACTTGGTCAATCACCTGTCCAATCAAGATTGGCAGATAGATGGATAGGGCCACTTGAGCAATGGTTCCCAAGAAAGCCAGGAAAAGAAGGATGGGATGGCTTGCTAAATCTTTTGCTAATCGTTTAAGGGTTTGACTTGCATGTTTGCCTTTCATTCTAGTCCTCCTTTCCATGTTGGGATGCATTGATCTCACGATAGACTTGACTAGTTTCCATCAATTCTTCATGATTTCCAAGTGCTAATTGTTGCCCCTTCTCTAAAAGAAGAATCTGCTCTGCAATCTTCAAGGTCGAAGTCCGTTGGGAAATCAGGATCAAGCTGGTATTTGGCAAGTTTTCCTGAATGGCCTTTAGAAGATTAGACTCAGTTATCGTATCAAGGGCCGAAGTCGCATCATCCAGGATGAGAAAAGGTGCTTGACGTAAAACTGCTCGGGCAATGGACAAGCGTTGCTTCTGACCACCTGAGAAATTACGACCTCCTGCTTGGACCTCTGCGTCCAAGAGCCCTTCTTTTTCACTGACAAAATCCTTGGCTTGGGCAATTTCCAAAGCCTGCCAGAGTTCTTGGTCAGAGACTGTCTCTTCCATTCCTAAAGTCAAGTTGGAACGGATGGTCCCCTTAAAGAGTTCAACCTTTTGAGGGACATAGGCCATCCAAGATCGCCATTCAGCAAGATTGCGAGGACTACGTCCATCTCGATAAAGGGAAATGCTTCCCTTATCTGCCGAATAAAGGCCAAGTAGAACCTGTACCAAGGTTGATTTACCAGAACCAGTCCCACCGATGATTCCAAGAATTTGCCCTTCTTTCATTCCAAAAGAAATATCCCTTAGAGAAGGTTGAGCTGCATCTGGATAGGTAAAAGTCAAGTGACTGACTTGTAAAACTTGGGGACCAAACACTCTTCCAGCCTGAATCTCAGAATGAATATCCTCAGGTTTTTCGGAAAAAACTTCTTCAATCCGCTTGGCAGAAATATAAGACTGGTTGAGCGAATTGATGAGCATGGCCAATTTGATTAACTCTACCAAGATTTGCAAGAGATAGTTAATCAGGGCAATCAAAGCACCTTGACTGAGCCAACCTCCTTGGATAGAAATATAGCCATTCCAGATAATCACTAACAAGGTTCCGTTGACGATCAAATAGGTCAAAGGTGTCAGAAGACTAGACCAGTAACCTGTCTTCATTTGAATAGCCGTATAGACTTGATTGAGTCGTTGGAAATGTTCAATTTCTCTTTTTTCTTGACCAAAGGCACGAATCACGCGCATACCTTGTATCTGTTGGCGTGTTTCCTGAACCAGCTGGTCTGTTTTCTTTCTCAAGCTGCTATAAAGAGGATTGACCAAACGTGATAAAACGACAATGACAACGGTCAAAATGGCAACCATGCCCAAAAACCAGACGGTCAATTCAGGCGAGAGACGATAGGCCATGAAAATAGCCCCAAAGACAATAATGGGAGCTCTTAAAAACAGACGTAAAAATTGATTGATTCCCGTTTGAATCTGATAAGTATCTGAAGTCAAACGCGTCACCAAACTCGAAGTCGTCAGGCGGTCTCTAGTGTCCTTGGGCAAGGAGAGAATATGGCGATAGAGGTCATTGGTCAACTCCTTGGTAAAGCCGACAGCTGCCTTGGCTGAATAAAACTGGGCTACTAAAGCTACCAAAACACCAATAACCGCAAAAACAAAGAGGAGACCCATTTGCATCCACAGATGTCCTTGATCTTTTTGAGGGATCGATTGGTCAACAATCCCAGCTATCACCATGGGAACCAAGAGTTCAAAAACGGCTTCTAGCAACTTAAACAAGGGCGCTAGGAAAGACTCCTTGATATATGGTTTAAAATAAGAAAGTAAGTGTTTCATAAGTCCCTTCTATTTCAAAATGAAGAGAGTGTGACAAAAGTCCTAGCCTCTCAATTGTCTTTGGATTGTCGAAAAAGACGCAGTGGTTGAGTGGGCTCTACTACGCTGATTTCATCAGCTTTTACAACCTTATACTCTTCGAAAATCAGATTCAAACCACGTCAGCGTCGCCTTACCGTACTCAAGTACAGCTTGCGGCTAGCTTCCTAGTTTGCTCTTTGATTTTCATTGAGTATTACTCAACTGTGCGGAGGTGGGACGACGAAATCGAATTCTAACGAATTAACGATTTCTGTCCCACTCTCTCTTTCTACTTGTTCAAATATGGAAGCAAGTAACCATAGCCAGCTTCCTCCATGTCATCCTTAGCGACAAAACGTAAGGAAGCAGAATTGATACAATAGCGTAAACCACCTAGTTCCTGAGGTCCGTCTGTAAAGACATGTCCCAAGTGAGCATTTCCTGAACGTGAACGAACTTCGATACGTTCCATGCCATGACTCAAGTCACGATAGTAATGGATCAGCTCTTTAGAAATAGGTCGGCTAAAGCTTGGCCAACCACAGCCTGAGGCAAACTTATCCTTGGCAAAGAAGAGGGGCTCACCAGTCGTGATATCGACATAAATCCCTTCCTCAAAAGTTTGGTCATAAGCATTGCTAAAGGGAGCTTCCGTCGCAGCCTCTTGGGTAACTCTATAAGACTCTTCTGACAAATTTTCTCGTAAAACTGCCTGACTCGGTTTTTCATAGTTGGCGGCATCTATGAGTGGCTTCTCCGCATCCCTCACATCAATGTGGCAATAGCCTCCAGGATTTTTCTTGAGGTAGTCTTGGTGGTAGTCTTCAGCCAGGATGTAGTGACGTAGTTTCTCCACTTCTACTGCTATTTTACGACCGATGAGGAGTTCTTGTTCGCGAACTACTGTATTAATCGTTGGTAGATCAGCTTCTTCTAGGTAATAAATCCCTGTGCGGTATTGACGACCACGGTCATTCCCTTGTTGGTTGACAGATAAAGGATCAATGACTCGGAAATAATAGAGTAAAATCTCACGGAGCGAGACCGCCTTCTCATCATAAATGACTTGCACAGTCTCTGCGTGATCTGTTTCTTTGATCAGTTGATAATTGGTGGTTTCTACCTGTCCATTGGCATAACCAACACTGGTTTGCAGCACTCCAGAAATACGGGAAAAGTACTCTTCTAAGCCCCAAAAACAACCACCTGCTAAATATATTTCTGCCATTTCAAATCCTCCTTGACCATCTGTTGGTCGCTAAACACAGGAAACATTTCAGTTCCCATCTTTCATTTTCAAAAAAAGGACAGGAAGCCCTCTACTAGAGAGTTTCCCCATCCTATTGTTCTATTTATTTTGCTTCGACGCGAACGCCTTGTGTATCTACTTGCAAATCATGAAGCTTGCCTTTGAAGGGTTGCTTTGCAAGCTCTGCTTTAATCTTAGGCATCCTGTCAGGATCAGCCAAGACCATAACAGTCGGACCAGCACCAGACAAGTAAGTCGCATAAGCACCATTTCTCTTGGCAACTTTCTTGATCGTCGCAAATTCTCGCACCAGTTCTTGACGGTAACGCTCGTGGAAGAGGTCACTCTCAATAGCCTGGCCTGCTTTGACCATATCTCCAGTCAGTAGGGCTGCGATAGCCACATTGGCAATCGAACTTGCTGCAACAGCTTCCTTGTAGGATAATTTCTTAGGCAAGACACCACGACTATCTCGAGTTCGCAATTCATAATTTGGAATGTAGGCTAGAAAGGCACACTCTGGGAAAGGCGCCACAACAGCTGAAACCTGACCTTCTACTGAACTCGCAATGACCAGATTTCCATAGATAGCCGGTGCAACATTATCAGGATGCCCTTCAATCTTAGTCGCCAATTGCAACTTCTCGTGATCACTTAATTTGAGATTTCCTAATTGATTTGCCAGTTCAATCCCAGCAACAATGACTGAACTAGAAGAACCTAGTCCACGCGCAAGAGGAATATCACTGACCATCTTCAAACGTCTTGGTTGTAGGTCTGGAGCAATTTGTAGCGTAATCTTGAGCAAAAGATTACGTTCATCACGTGGAATCCATTTGCCTAATTGGTGCTCAATCATCCATTCTTCACGTTCCTCACAAACCTGAATTTCTAGATACTTCGTTACAGCTACACCAACCGAGTCAAAACCAGGACCCACATTGGCACTTGTAGCAGGTACAATAATCTTCATCTTAGTCTCCTAAAACCTTGAAGGTGTTGAGAAGTTCAAATTCAGCTACATCCTTCAAAGCTGCTGTAATATTTTCAAGTTGCGCCTTGTTGATTTTATGAGTGATGATGACGATACGAGCCTTGCCTTCTTGCTTACCATCTTGAAGGATTTGCTTGAAGGAAATATCTTCCGCATTAAAGAGTTCAGCTAATTTCAAGACTTGACCTTTTGAATCTGGAGCCAAGATTGAGAAATAGTAGTTGGCTTTGACATCTTCTGGCTTAGCCAAGACTACTGGACGGCTGTATTCATTAAAGGCTTTTCCAATTGTTCCATCATTCAGACGACGAACGATACGAGCAATATCAGCCACAACACTTGTTGCAGTTGGCTTTTGACCTGCACCTGGTCCATAGTACATAGACTCGCCGATACCGATAGATTCGACAAAGACAGCATTCATAACACCGTTAACGCTTGCAAGTGGGTGATCTTTAGGAAGGAAGGTTGGTGTAACCTCAGCAGCAATCCCAGAAGCTGTTTCTTCAACAGACCCAACTAATTTAACCACATAACCAAGCTCTTGAGCTACTGCTACATCTTCTGGAGTGATGTTGCGAATTCCTTGGTGGCCAACATCTTCAAACTTGACGTTCATACCAAAGGCAAACTGACTGAGGATGACCATCTTGTAGGCCGCATCAATCCCGTCAACATCATTGGTAGGGTCGCTTTCAGCAAAGCCAAGTCGTTGGGCTTCTGCCAAAGCATCTTCATAAGACCAGCCTTCTGTGACCATTTTGGTCATCATGAAGTTAGATGTTCCATTGACAACACCAAGAACACGTGTGATTTTATCTGATGCTAGTGAGTTGACCAAGGTACGAAGGATTGGGATTCCTCCTGCAACAGCTGCTTCGTAGTAAAGAGCAACATTGTGCGCTTTGGCTACCTCAAGCAATTCTGCACCATGGACTGCCAAAAGATCCTTGTTGGCTGTCACGACGTGTTTGCCTGCTTCTAAAGCACGAGTGATAAATGTTTTAGCAGGTTCGATACGCCCCATCAACTCAACAACAATCGTGATGTCTTTATCTGACAAGATTTCATCGATATTTGTTACAAAATTAAAATCATTTCCTGCTTCAAGCAAGCGTGCTTTCTCTTGATCGTCTTTGACCAAAACTTTAGCTACTTCGATTTCTGACTGAGCTGCTTGAACAATTTTTTCTCTATTTTCCTTTAGCAAGAATGGCACACCACTGGCTACTGTACCAAATCCAAGTAAAGCAATCTTAACTGACATGTTTGTCTCCTCGAAATTTTCTAATAGTCCTATTATACCAAAATTGTGAGAAAATTCCTACCATTCTAAACTAAAAATAGGAGCACCAAATCACAAAAAGAGGCTGGGACAAAAGTCCTAGCCTCTCAATTGCCTTTGGATTGTCGAGCAAGACGCAGTGGTTGAGTGGGCTCTAACTACGCTGATTTCATCAGCTTTTACAGCCCTACTCAACTGTGCGGAGGTGGGACAACGAAATCGAATTCTAACGAATTACCGATTTCTGTCCCACTCTCTATTTTCAATCTATTTTACAAAAGCCAATTCCTTGTCACTAGACAGGTCTTCTCGATAATTGAAACCTGCAAAGCTTAGTTTTGTAATCTCTTCAACCGAAGTTACTTGATTTTCCATCAAGGCTGTTAGGAAGGCACCTCTAGCTTTTTTGGAAATGGTTGAGTGGATTTTAAGCTTTCCATCTCTTTCTTCCATAAACTTGAAAGTCACCATTTTCTCACGAATTTCTTTAGGAAAGACATTTTCAAACTCCGAAGACAAGAGAGAAAAGATTAGGTCCTGATCTCTCATTGACTCCTCATAGGCTAGCTGCCAGTGACTTTTCAAGCTTTTTCCAGCGACTTTGAGCTTCATCAAAAAGTCCAGTCTGTGAGGCGCAATCGGCGCAAAGGCTGGAATCACACCATAGAGAGCTGACGTTATCATGAGGTGTTTTTCGAGATAGGCTTGCTCCGCCTTGGTGAGATCGTCCCGTTTGATGTTGCGATACATGAGTCCATCAAAGAGGTGCAAGGCTGGATAGTTTGTCGCAGTTCCATTTTTCAAGGCCTGGATATGGTCATACTCCTCTTGCGCTTTTTCGGCAGAGATTTTGTAAAAACTCTCCAGCTCTTGGGCAGAATATCTTGCCAATTCATCCAGCACTGCCTGACTTTCAGGACGTAAGGGTTTAGCCTCTAAACTAGGGATTTCGGTATTCATTTCTTTTGCAGTTGGGATTAGAATTTTCATAGTGTTAGTGTAGCATATTTTTTTAGGACTACCAAGGATTTAAGCCTAAATGATGATCCCTTCCAAATGATCCAATTCGTGCTGGCAAATCTGAGCTGGAAAACCAGTTAAAGTGATGGTCTGTTCCTGCCAATGGATATCCCGATAAACCACGGTAATCTTTTCATACCGAGTTGTCGGTCTGACACCTGTCAAAGACAAACAACCTTCCTCTGTCTTGTAAGGACCTTCAAAGGACAAAAGGACTGGATTAAACATGACCATGGGAATCATGCCGATATTAAAAATAATGACGCGTTTTTGCACCCCAATCATATTGGCGGCCAGTCCAACACAAGTTTCTCGGTTAGCCTGTAGGGTATCCTGCAAATCCTTTGCTAGGGGTATATCTTCCTGACTAGCAGGCTGGGATACCTGCGACAAAAACAAGATATCTGTTACAATTTTCTTTTCCAAGACTCTTTCCTCCATCTTTTTCTCAACTTGATTATAGCATAAAATCTATCTCTGTTTACCATATATAAAAGCAAAAAAGCCATCCAAAGATGACTTTTCAATGTTTAAATAGCGTTTTTATCTTTTCCAAGTGCTCGTTGAACTGCTTTGACAATCTCAACAAGGACTACAATCATAAGCGCTCCTACAGCAACCACCATCCATTGAGTCAAACTCAAATGTGACACGTGGAAGAGATTATTAAATCCAGGAACCAAAATTGTCACCACAAAGAGGACAAAGGCAACTGGGATAGACCAGTTAAAGGTCTTGTTCGTAAAGAGTCCCACTTTAAAGATCGATTGGTAAACCGACTTAACGTTAAAGGCATGGAGCAATTGGATCAAACCGAGAGTTGCAAAAGCCATGGTAAGGGCATCCGCATGGATTTCAGTATGACTTTGGTGCTCTGGGAAGAGAAGAGCCCAACCATAAACACCTAAAACTAGCATAGTTTGGAAGATTCCTTGATAAATGATTGCTCCGAAGACACCGCCATCAAAGAAGTTAGACTTACGGCCACGAGGTTTGTGAGTCATGACACCTGGCTCAGCAGGTTCCACACCAAGGGCGATAGCTGGTAGCGTATCTGTTACCAGGTTAATCCATAGCAAATGCACTGGTTGAAGCACATCCCAACCTAACAAGGTTGCAAAGAAGATAGTGAAGACCTCAGCCATATTAGCAGACAAGAGGTATTGGATTGATTTTTGGATATTTGAGAAGACCTTACGTCCTTCTTCTACCGCTACGATAATGGTTGCAAAGTTATCATCAGCAAGGACCATATCCGAAGCTCCCTTAGAAACCTCTGTACCTGTAATCCCCATACCGATACCGATGTCAGCTGTCTTAAGTGATGGCGCATCATTAACCCCGTCACCTGTCATGGCAACAACCTTGCCTTCATTTTGCCAAGCTTTCACGATACGAACCTTGTGCTCAGGCGATACACGCGCGTAAACAGAGTATTGCTTAAAGACTTTTTGGAATTCTTCATCAGTGAGTTCATTCAACTCTGCACCAGTGAAGACATGGTCTTCTGTATCATTTGGATCGATGATTCCGAGACGTTTGGCGATAGCTTCCGCTGTATCTTGGTGGTCACCAGTGATCATGATTGGACGGATACCTGCTTCCTTAGCAACACGGACAGCTTCTGCAGCTTCTGGACGCTCAGGGTCAATCATGCCGACCAAACCAGAGAAGATGAGGTCAGATTCAACAATTTCAGATTCCAAGGTTGGAATTTCATGACTTGTCTTATAAGCCATCATCAAGACACGAAGGGCTTGTTTGGCCAAGTCTTTGTTGGTAGCAAGGATAGCATTTTTATCTTCTTCTGTGATTGGGCGAACTTCTCCGTTGACTTCGATGCGTGTCACGCGTTTAAGCAATTGGTCAGGCGCACCCTTGACAGCGATAAAGTAAGAGCCATCTGCTTCCTTATGAATGGTAGACATGAGTTTTCGATCTGAGTCAAATGGCAATTCAGCCACACGTGGCTCATCCTTTAAGACTTCACGGACATCGAAGTTGTGGTCCAAACCAAACTGAACCAAAGCAGTCTCCGTTGGATCACCAATCAGCTTACCAGATGGGTCCACCTTGGTATCATTGGCAAAGTTCATGATACGGAGGGTATTATTGTTAGCAGCAATCTCAGTTGCAGCACTTTGCAATTGACCGTTGGTATAAACTTTCTCAACCGTCATTTGGTTCATAGTCAAGGTACCTGTTTTATCAGATGCGATGATTTCTGTTGAACCAAGAGTTTCAACCGCTGGCAATTTGCGGACAATCGAATTACGTTTTGCAAGGGTTGTAGTTCCCAAAGATAGAACGATGGTTACAATGGCAGGAAGCCCTTCTGGAATAGCCGCTACTGCAAGGGCAACCGCCACCATCAAGCCTTCTAATGGATGTTCACCACGAACAAAGACACCAACCAAGAAGGTAATAACTGCAATCACAATGATTAAGTAAGTCAAGGCCTTAGATAATTGTTCCAGGCTTTGCTTCAATGGTGTCTCTGTCTCGTCGGCATTAGCCAACATATCTGCAATCTTACCAACTTCTGTATACATACCAGTGTTAGTCACAACACCAATACCACGACCGTAAGTTACGTTTGAGTTTTGGTAAGCCATGTTTACACGGTCCCCGATACCAGCATCTGCTTCAACAAGTCCTGTCACATCTTTTTCAACTGGGACAGATTCCCCTGTAAGAGCTGCTTCTTCGATTTTTAGAGAAGCTGCTTCAAACAAGCGCATATCTGCAGGAACTACATCTCCTGCTTCAAGCAAGACGATATCTCCAGGTACCAATTCTTTCGAGTCAATCTCAATAACATGACCATCACGACGAACACGGGCCATCGGGCTAGACATATTTTTCAGAGCTTCAATGGCTGCTTCTGCTTGCCCTTCTTGGTAAACTCCAAAGGCAGCATTCAAGACAACAACGGCCAAGATGATAATGGCATCCGTTAGACCGTCCATTCCTTCTGTAATCACAGAAAGTGCCGCTGCCGCCAGCAAGATGATAATCATCAAGTCCTTAAATTGATCAAGGAATTTAGCTAGTAGGCTACGTTTCTCACCCTCTTCTAACTCATTACGACCATAAGTCGCCAAGCGTTCTTGAGCTTGAGCAGTTGACAAACCTTCGATAGATGAGTCCAAGTTCTTTAGGACTTCTTCTGCGGTTTGAGTGTAAAACAAGTCTTTATTTTGTTCTTTTGACAAAACAGTCTCCTCCTTTTTGGCCTCTTTTTACAAAAAAAGAGACCTGTTTTTTAAAAAAACAAGTCTCGCTGTTTAATATAGTGCCGGAAATAATTCGTAATGACGACACTATCGCGGTTTCCCGCCAGCTACTCCCTTGAGTAGTTCTATTATATCAAAATTTCAAAAGTTTTCAAGGGTTGAGGTGAAATTAGCTTACTTCCTCTATTTGAATTTTCCTTGGAAAACCAGTATAATGAAAACATACTGAAATGCTAGAAGGGGAGTTAGATGAATCAATCGGTTTCAAACTTAAAATTGGCTGAGCGTGGTGCTATTATCAGCATTTTGACCTATCTATTCTTGTCTGCAGCTAAGCTAGCAACCGGACACCTACTCCATTCATCCAGTTTGGTGGCAGATGGTTTTAACAACGTTTCAGATATCGTCGGAAACGTGGCCCTCCTCATCGGGATTCGTTTGGCTCGCCAACCGGCAGATAAAGACCATCGCTTCGGTCATTGGAAAATAGAGGACTTGGCCAGTCTCATCACTTCCATCATCATGTTTTACGTTGGTTTTGATGTTCTACGAGATACCATTCAAAAGATACTCAGCCGAGAGCAAACAGTCATTGATCCACTTGGGGCGACTCTGGGAGTCATCTCTGCTATCATCATGTTTGTAGTTTATCTCTACAATACCCATCTGAGCAAGCAAGCCAAGTCTAAAGCCCTTAAGGCAGCAGCCAAGGATAATTTGTCAGATGCCGTAACATCTCTTGGAACTTCTATTGCTATTCTAGCCAGCAGCTTCAACTATCCAATCGTGGATAAGTTGGTCGCCATTATCATTACCTTCTTTATTCTTAAAACTGCTTATGACATCTTTATCGAGTCATCCTTCAGCCTTTCTGATGGTTTTGATGAACACTTGCTAGAAGATTATCAAAAAGCTATCATGGAAATCCCCAAGATTAGCAAGGTCAAATCACAACGGGGGCGTACCTACGGAAGCAATATTTATCTAGATATTACTCTGGAAATGAACCCAGATCTGTCTGTTTTTGAAAGTCATGAAATTGCGGACCAGGTTGAATCAATGTTATCAGAACGTTTTGGTGTTTTTGACACAGACATTCATATCGAACCAGCACCAATCCCTGAAGATGAAATCCTAGATAATGTCTATAAAAAATTGCTCATGAGAGAGCAACTAATCGACCAAGGAAATCAATTGGAGGAATTACTTGCAGAAGACTTCATTTATATCCGCCAGGACGGACAAGAACTGGACAAGAATGCCTATAAGGCTGAAAAAGAACTGACCTCAGCCATTAAAGAGCTTCATTTAACCTCTATCAGTCGGAAAACAAAACTCATCCGTTACCAAGTCGGTGATACCATTCATACCAGCATCTGGCGCCGCCACGAAACTTGGCAAAACATATTCCATCAGGAAACAAAAATAGAAAAAGACTAAAGAAAGAGAGAGTGGGACAGAAATCGGTAATTCGTTAGAATTCGATTTCTTCGTCCCACCTCCGCACAGTTGAGTAGGGCTGTAAAAGCTGATGAAATCAGCGTAGTAGAGCCCACTCAACCACTGCGTCTTGCTCGACAATCTAACATCAAAAAGAGGCTAGGACTTTTGTCCCAGCCTCTAATTTTTGATACTTATTTTGCGACGCTCTTAGCAAGGACGAAGTTCCCAAGAGTTGCCGAACCATTTCCTGCAACAGCCGGTGTAACGATATAATCACGTACATCTGGCACTGGTAGGTAGCCATTGAGAAGAGCTGTGAATTTCTCACGCACTCGATCAAGCATGTGTTGTTGAGCCATAACTCCACCACCAAATACAATCACATCTGGACGGAAAGTTACCGTAGCATTAACTGCAGCTTGAGCAATGTAGTAGGCTTGAACATCCCATACAGGATTGTTCAGTTCAATGTTTTCCCCACGAACACCTGTACGAGCTTCCAAACTTGGACCAGCTGCATAGCCTTCCAAACATCCATTATGGAAAGGACAAACACCGTTGAATTCTTTTTCAATATCCATTGGGTGTCTAGCCACATAATAGTGACCCATTTCAGGGTGACCAACACCACCGATAAACTCACCACGTTGGATAACACCAGCTCCGATACCTGTACCGATTGTGTAGTAAACTAAGTTTTCGATACGACCGCCAGCATTGTTACGAGCAACTACTTCACCGTATGCAGAACTGTTTACGTCTGTTGTGAAATACATTGGCACGTTTAGAGCGCGACGAAGGGCACCGAGCAAGTCTACATTTCCCCAGTTAGGTTTTGGAGTTGTTGTGATAAACCCGTAAGTTTTTGAGTTTTTATCAATATCGATTGGACCAAATGAACCAATGGCAAGTCCTGCAAGATTCTCAAATTTTGAGAAGAACTCGATGGTTTTATCGATTGTCTCGATAGGTGTTGTTGTTGGAAATTGTACTTTTTCTACAACGTTATAGTTTTCATCTCCGACAGCACAGACAAATTTTGTACCGCCTGCTTCCAAGCTTCCGTATAGTTTAGTCATGATAAACCTCTTGTATTTATTTTCTCTATTATAGCATATTCCTAAAAGGAAGATTACTCTATATTTTAGTTTTTTCTCTGTAAATTTTACCATTTAAACAAAAACGAACAAACATGACATTTGTTCGTTTTTTTGATTTATTAGGCTTTAACTTCGATAATTGCATCACCCTTAGCAACAGATCCAGAAGCAACTGAATTTACTGAAGCAAAGTCTGCAGTGTTTGTTACGATAACCATAGTTGTGTTATCAAGACCTGCAGCAGCAATCTTAGCTGAGTCAAATGTTCCAAGAACATCTCCAGCTTTAACCTTATCACCTTGATTAACTTTTTGGTTGAAACCTTCACCGTTCATTGAAACAGTATCGATACCAACGTGAATTAAGATTTCAGCACCGTTAGCTGTTCTCAATCCATAAGCATGGCCAGTTGGGAAGACGATTGTTACTTCAGCATCAGCTGGTGCATAAACGACATCTTCACTTGGTTTTACAGCGATACCTTGTCCCATAGCTCCGCTTGAGAACACTGGATCATTCACCTTTGAAAGAGCAACAACGTCACCAACGATTGGTGTTTGGATGACACCTTCGCTAAGTGAAACAAGATTACCAGTTACTGCTTCTTCTGTTAAACGGTCAGTTTCAGCTTCAGAAATTGCTCCTGAAACTTCTTCTACTTCATCCTCGTAACCAAACATGTAAGTAAGAGCAAAACCAAGTGCGAATGATACAGCTACCATCAATAGATATTGTAGAAGCTGCCCATTACCAATGTAAAGCATTGTACCTGGGATGATGGTGATACCATTACCTGTACCAGCAAGTCCAAGGATTGAAGCAAGTCCACCACCGATTGCACCAGCGATCAATGAAAGGAAGAATGGTTTACGGTAACGTAAGTTAACCCCGAAGATAGCAGGCTCTGTAATACCTAGGAAGGCAGAAAGAGCAGCTGGGAAAGCGAGCGTTTTAAGTTTTGGATTTTTAGTTTTCACACCAACGGCAACAGTCGCAGCACCTTGAGCAGTCATAGCTGCAGTAATGATAGCGTTGAATGGATTAGCATGGTCAGCAGCAAGCAATTGGACTTCAAGCAAGTTGAAGATATGGTGAACACCTGATACGACGATCAATTGGTGAACTCCACCGATTAAGAAACCACCAAGACCGAATGGCAAGTTAAGGAGAGCTTTTGTTCCAAGAAGGATGTAGTTTTCAACAACGTGGAAGACTGGTCCGATAATGAACAAACCAAGAATTGACATCACGAAAAGTGTTACGAATGGTGTTACCAAGAGGTCAAGAACGTCTGGCACAACTTTACGAACAGCTTTTTCAAATTTAGCTCCGACAACCCCGATGATAAAGGCTGGAAGAACGGATCCTTGCAAACCAACAACTGGAATAAATCCAAAGAATTGCATTGCAGTTACTTCACCACCAGACGCAACGGCCCAGGCATTTGGAAGTGAACCAGAAACAAGCATCATACCAAGAACGATACCAACCGCTGGGTTACCACCGAATACGCGGAATGTTGACCAAACAACCAAACCTGGCAAGATGATAAAGGCAGTATCTGTCAAGATTTGAGTATAAGTTGTTACATCTTCTGGAAGTGTCATTCCAAGAGCGGTCAAGAGACCACGAACACCCATGAAAAGACCAGTCGCTACGATAACTGGAATGATTGGTACGAATACGTCACCGAAAGTACGGATAGCACGTTGGAACCAATTTCCTTGTTTAGCAGCTTCTGCTTTCATATCTTCTTTAGAAGATGTTGGCAATCCAAGAGCTACGACTTCATCGTACATCTTGTTTACTGTACCAGTACCAAAGATGATTTGGTACTGACCAGAGTTAAAGAAAGCCCCTTGAACTTTTTCCAAGTTCTCGATAGCATCCTTATTGATTTTCGCTTCATCTTTTACCATAACACGGAGGCGAGTCGCACAGTGAGCTACACTGTTGACGTTCTCACGTCCACCCAAGGCTTCGATGACTTTTTTTGCAATTTCTGTATTGGTCATTTGCAAAAATCTCCTTATAAAAAAATTTGTTCTTGTTTGAAAGCGATTTATTCGCCCTACAATTATTATTCTATCACGATTTAAAAATATGTCAAGCGTTTTGCAGAAAAAGTTTTTCGATTGTTAAATTTTTTGATAGTTTTTGCTACTTTCCTAATAAAATTCTCTCAAAAACGCCTTTTTCTACGTGTTTTTATGTGTATTTTTTCAAAAACTTTCATATTTTCATTGATTTTCATAAAAACAAGCTCCTAATTGTCTGTCAATCGTTTGACATTTTTTTCTCAAATTCGATATAAAAGACTTGCTTTTTTATAAGGAAACGTTTACTATAAAGATAGTAGAATTTATGGAGGGAATATAAATGGAATGGACTACCGAGCGTCGTTATAGACGCTATGAAGATTGGACACCAGAAGAAAGAAAAGAAATCCAAGAAAAGATGGCACAATCCCCATGGCACGTCAGCTATCACATTGAGCCAAAAGAAGGACTCCTTAATGATCCAAATGGTTTTTCATATTTCGATGGCAAGTGGGTTGTCTTTTACCAAAACTTTCCCTTTGGTGCAGCTCATGGGTTAAAGTCTTGGGTACAACTTGAAAGTGATGATTTAGTTCATTTTTCAGAAACTGGTGTCAAGATTTTGCCTGATACTCCACTCGATAGCCACGGTGCTTACTCAGGATCTGCAATGCAGTTTGGGGATCAATTATTCTTGTTTTATACTGGAAATGTTCGTGATGAAAATTGGATTCGCCACCCTTACCAGATTGGTGCCTTAGTGGACAAGGATGGAAAGATTGAAAAGATTGACAAAATCTTGATCGATCAACCTGCTGATGCCACTGACCACTTCCGCGATCCACAGATTTTTAACTTTAAAGGCCAATATTACGCTATCGTTGGCGGTCAAGATTTGGAGAAAAAAGGATTTGTCCGTCTCTACAAGGCTGTCGATAATGATTACACTAACTGGCAAGAAGTCGGAGACCTTGACTTCAACAATGACCGCACTGCTTATATGATGGAGTGCCCAAATCTTGTCTTTGTCGGAGAACAGCCTGTACTTCTCTACTGCCCACAAGGTTTAGACAAAAAAGTTCTTGATTATGATAACATCTACCCAAATATGTATAAAATCGGTGCTTCCTTTGATCCAGAAAATGCTCGTATGGTAGACGTCTCAGAACTTCACAATCTCGATTATGGATTTGAAGCATACGCGACTCAGGCCTTCAACGCCCCTGATGGACGTGCCCTAGCAGTCAGCTGGCTTGGTTTGCCAGATGTTTCTTATCCATCTGACCGTTTCGATCATCAAGGAACCTTCTCACTAGTCAAGGAACTTACCATTAAGGATGGCAAACTCTATCAGTACCCTGTAGCTGCTATCAAGGAACTACGAGCATCAGAAGAAGAATTTTCTAATCGCTCTGAAACCAAGAATACTTATGAACTTGAGCTAAACCTAGAAGCCAACAGCCAAAGTGAAATCGTTCTTTTTGCTGATAAAGATGGCAAGGGGCTCTCTATCAACTTTGACCTTGTCAATGGTCAAGTTACCGTTGACCGTAGTCAAGCAGGTGAGCAATATGCTCAAGAATTTGGAACTACTCGCTCATGTCCAATTGACAATCAAGCTACAACTGTCAATATCTTCATCGACAATTCCGTCTTTGAAATCTTTATCAATAAAGGAGAAAAAGTATTTTCTGGTCGTGTCTTCCCTCTCGAAGATCAAAATGGAATCCTCATTAAATCTGGAAACCCAACTGGAACTTACTACGTATTAGAATATGGTCGCAAAACTAACTGATGTCGCGGAGCTAGCCGGTGTCAGCCCTACTACTGTTTCACGTGTTATCAATAAAAAGGGTTATCTGTCTGAAAAAACCATCCAAAAAGTTAAGGATGCTATGCGTGAGCTAGGCTATAAACCCAATAACTTAGCTCGCAGTCTTCAAGGAAAGTCTGCCAAATTAATCGGTTTGATTTTCCCTAAAATTAGCCATGTGTTCTATGCTGAATTGATTGATAAATTGGAACACGAACTCTTCAAAAAAGGCTACAAAACTATCATTTGTAATAGTGAACACGATTCGAAAAAAGAACGTGAATACATTGAAATGTTGGAAGCCAATCAGGTGGACGGTATCATTTCAGGAAGTCATAACTTAGGTATCGAAGATTACAATCGCGTGACGGCTCCTATCATCTCCTTTGACCGGAACCTATCTCCAGATATTCCTGTCGTTTCTTCTGATAACTATGCTGGCGGAGTCCTAGCTGCTCAGACCTTGGCTAAAACCGGAGCCAAATCGATCATTATGATTACAGGTAATGACAATTCCAATTCTCCAACTGGACTTCGTCATGCAGGTTTCGCTTCGATCTTACCAAAGGCTCCTATTATCAATGTTTCCAGTGATTTTTCTCCCCTTCGCAAGGAAATGGAAATCAAAAATATCCTAATCAAACAAAAACCCGACGCCATCTTTGCATCGGATGATTTAACAGCTATCCTCATTATCAAAATCGCCCAGGATCTTGGTATCTCTGTTCCTGAACAGCTTAAGGTGATTGGCTATGATGGAACTTACTTTATCGAGAATTACTATCCTCACCTCACTACTATTAAACAACCCTTGGAAGAAATTGCTCGCCTAACAGTTGATTTACTTCTACAAAAAATTGAAGGCAAAGAGGTTGCTACTACTGGTTATTTCTTGCCAGTCTCTCTTTTACCAGGTAAAAGTATTTAATACTCTTTGATTTTCATTGAATATAAATAAAAAAACTCGGACTGAATCAGTCTGAGTTTTTTTTATGATCTTAAATGTTTCAAAAGTGTTTGGGCTTTTTCTAAATTAAAGGTTTTTTCAGCAATCAAGCTTTCTACCAACTTAGGCACTTCAGCCTCTGTGGCTCCTGCAAGGAGGGCTAGAGACTTCGCTTGAAGTTTCATGTGTCCATGCTGAATTCCTGTGCTGACAAGAGCTTTAAGAGCTGCAAAGTTTTGTGCAAGACCAATTGACACGATAATTTGAGCCAATTCCTTAGCTGATGGATGACCTAGCAACTCATGGCTGAGAACCACACGAGGATTAAGACCAATTGATCCACCCTTGGTAGCAACTGGCATCGGCATAGTCATCTCTCCTATTAGCTCTTCTGTTTCCAAATCCATCGTCCAACGACTGAGACCTCGATAAGCACCATCATGACTGGCATAGGCATGCGCTCCCGCTTCAATGGCACGCCAATCATTTCCAGTCGCAATCAAGAGAGCATCAATCCCATTAAAAATTCCCTTGTTGTGAGTAGCTGCTCGATAAGGATCTGCTTGAGCAAACTGGCTGGCTAAAACCATTTTTTCTGCCAGTTCACGCGCTTCATCTTTTTGGCGGCTCAAATACCGAAAGGCGATGCGACAAGTTGCGGTTACTAATGAATCAGTTGCGTAGTTGGATAGAATCCCCATTAAACTTTGCCCTTGACTTAGAACCTCTAGACTAGGTTTTATAGCCTCTAACATGGTATTGAGCATATTGGCTCCCATGGCTTCTTGAGTATCCACATGAAGATAGACTACTAAAAAGTCCGTCTCTCCAGAAATAAACTCAACCTTTAAATCACGAGCACCCCCACCCCGCTTAACGATTGATGGGTAGGCTTGATTGGCCAGCTCAAGGAGTTCCGCTTTTTGATTCAGAATGGCCTGACGAGCTTGGTCACTATCTGGTACTTGATAGAGAGCAACCTGACCGATCATTTGACGTTGATGAACCCGAGCAGTGAAACCTCCCGCACGTTTAATGATTTTGCTTGCAAAACTAGCCGCAGCAACGACGGATGGTTCTTCTGTTACATAGGGAACTGTGTACTCTTGACCATTTACCAACACTTCTGGAACTACTGAGTAGGGGAGTGAAAAGGTTCCTACTACATTTTCACTCAGTTGATCCGCAATTGCTAAACTTAGATTTTCATTTCGGTCTAAACTTTCCTGTGCCTCTATAGAAGTAAGCGCCTGAGACTTCACTAGCTCTAGGCGCTCTTGGGTTGATTTTTTAGCAAATCCATTCCAATTTTTTTTCATTATTTTTCAACCTTGCTGTAGCGACGTTGGTGTTCTACAATCTCAACCAGAGCATAGTCTTGTCCTTCATAACCCGACATCGTTGCAGAACCTGACTCATCCAAGTTTGCTTCCTCAAAAAAGATTCGTTCATAGTCAGCAACAGTCAAAGCTTGACGTCGGTCTAGCAGCTCTAGACGATTTTCCTGTAACTGCTTCTCGTAACCTTCAACCAATTCCACACTGAAGAACTCAGATACAGCACCACTTCCGTAGCTGTAGAGAGCAATCTTGTCTCCTGCTTTGAGACTATCAGAGTTTTCAAGAAGAGACAAAAGCCCTAAAAAGAGTGAACCGGTATAGATATTCCCAACCTTTTGGCTATAAACAATGGATTCGTCAAAGTGTTTTTGGAGTAAATCCTTTTTCTCTTGAGGTAGAGATTTATCGAGGATTTTTTTCAAACCCTTCAGAGCTAACTTAGGATATGGCAAATGGAAACAAATAGCTTCAAAGTCTTTCAAGCTACAGTCATAACGCTTTTGATACTCTTCCCAAGTTGTTTTTAAACTATCCAAATACTGTTGCGTTGAGTAGACTCCATTGACAAATGGTGTCGTTGAATAATTTGGACGCCAAAAGTCCATAATATCACGAGTTTGCGCAACATTATCGTTATTGAAAATCATGACACGTGGATCTTGGCTAATCAACATGGCAACACAACCTGCCCCCTGAGTTGGTTCCCCAGGAGTTTCGACACCATATTTTGCAATATCGCTAGCCAGCACCAAGACTTTTGATTTAGGAGAATTTTCTACGTGTAACTTAGCATAGTGAAGGGCCGCAGTTGCACCGTAGCAAGCCTCCTTGATTTCAAAACTACGGGCAAAAGGTTGAATCCCAAGTAAACCGTGTACAAAAACCGCAGCCGCCTTACTTTGATCGACTCCAGATTCTGTAGCTACAATCACCATATCAATCTCTTGTTTCTCTTCTTCAGTCAGGATAGAATTTCCTGCACTGGCAGCCAAGGTCACAATATCTTCTGTTAACGGAGCGATACTCAATTCTTTTAAAAGGAGTCCTTTACTCAATTTTTCAGGATCAATTCCTCGGGTTTCTGCTAAATCTTGTAATTTCAAAACGTATTGACTGGTCGCAAAACCAATCTTATCAATACCGATTTTCATATTTACCTCTATTTTTATCATTCATTGTAAAAATTCGTTCACCTCTATTTTATCACAATTGAGGTCAAATGAGCGAAAAAAGACTTGATTCACCAAATCAAGTTCATTTCTATCGTCGTACTCCTATTTTTCAGCCATTCTAGCCATGAAAAAAATCGAGCCCTAGCTAACCCGATTCTTTTTGAGATAGTAATACAATTTCAGCACAACTGTCCCACTGGCCATTCCTATTGAGATAACAAGGGCCAGCATCATCACCAACATTGCACTGGTAATGGCGTTTCTATAGTCGCCTGTGACAAAGAAGGAAGTCGTTCGATAAGACAGATAACCTGGTACTAGTGGAGCCAAGATAGCCAAAGCAAAAACAACTGCTGGTGTTTTGTAGATAATACTCATAATCTGACTGATACAAGAACCAATCACAGCAGCAATAAAGGTCGCCAAAATAACATTTGTTGGCTCCTTGAGTATCAGATAGAGTAACCAGATAGACATTCCTAAGATTCCACCGGGGATGAGCATGGAACGTTGGACATTTAAAACGATTAAAAAAGTGATAATAGCCAGCAGACTCGCCAGCGCCTGCAATAAAAATGTTGTTAGAGTCATATTAGTTCATGAGTACAAGGGCGACAGAGGTGCCTGCCCCTAAGGCAAGGGTAACTAGCAAGGATTCAAACATCTTGCTCATACCAGAGTTAATGTGATTGGTCATGATATCTCGAACAGCATTGGTTAGAGCAATTCCCGGTACAAATGGCATGACCGCACCTGCAATGACCAAATCAGCTGTAGATGGCAAACCAGAATAGCGCGCCCAAAATTGTGCAATCAAGCCAAAGACAAGGGCACCTGCAAAAGCTGTCATAAAGGGAATACGAATAAACTTTTCTACATAGAGAGAAAAGGTAAAGGCAAATATGGTCGCCACTCCTGCTCCGATGGCATCATAGGTATTGCCGCCAAACATGATTGAAAAGAAAGGAGCACTAAAGGTCGCCGCAACCGTCAATTGAACATTGGTATAAGGTGAAGGCTTGGCATTCAATTCTTTGAGTCGAATAAAGGCTGTCTCCAAATCAAGCTGCCCTGATACAAGTTGCCGTGAAATCTGATTGACATCACAAACCTTCTCAATATTATAGGAAGAGGAAGTCACTCGTTTCATTCGAGAGATATTTGTGTTCTCAATGGAGAAAAAAATGGCTGCAGGCATGGCCAAAACATTACAATCCATAATGCCTTGTGAATGCGCAATCCGAATCATCGTATCTTCAACACGATAGATTTCAGAACCATTGCGAAGCAGAATCGTTCCTGCAAGCATGATGACATCAATGACTGCGTTCAGTTTTTTTGATTCGTCCATCTTCCCCTCCTTTTTAAACTTCTTTTATTTTATCATAAATTTTAAGGAAAAAAAATCTTTGCCACAAAAACTGTGACAAAGATTGATTAGTGATCACCTTGATGGATATCTGAAGTTGTGGTAGTTTGATTAGTCTGTGGTTCTCTAATCTGTGGTGATGTCTCTCCACGATTTGGATTTACTTGTGAAGGATTTGTGGTTGTCGTAGTTGTTTTCGGTTTATAAATAGAAATCTTAATCCGAGTTGTATTCAAATCTACACCTTCACCTGGTTTTGGACTTTGACTAACCACAGTCTCTTCAGCAGTTCCTTCAGGAGCTGTAGAGACCTCTACCACTTCAATATTAGCCTCTTTTACACCTACTATTTGAATCAAGTTATTCTTGGTAAATTCAAGGCTTGATCCAATATAACTTGGCATAGGAACAGTTGTTACCTTCTTAGCTACTGTCAAAGTAATCTCTGTCGCCTTACTGAGATCATAAGTGGTTCCTTCTGGCAAGCTCTGTTTCATAACAAGGCCTGCCTCTGTTTCACTTGATTCTTCTTCTACAATCTTAATGAGATTTTCAGGGACTTTTTTCCCTTTCAGTTCTGCAATGACGTCCGTAGATTTGCGTCCAATATAGTTTCCAATCTTAAACGATTGCTGACCTGAAGAGATGATGAGGTTAACTTTAGTTCCTTCTTTTCGAGCTGAACCAGCATCTGGATCCGTTCGAATAACTCGGCCTTCTTCTACTGTATCACTAGCTTCGGACTTCTCCTCACCAATTTCAAAATTAGCTTTTTTAAGATTTTCCTTAGCTTCTGCTACAGTCTGACCTGCTACTTTTGGAATTTCAACGGTTGCTGGTGTCTTCGTTACAATCCAAAATAGAGAAGCCAAAACAAGTATAAAGCTGGCTAAAAGCACCAAATATCTCGCTTTAAAACGACGTTTCTTGACTGGTTTTGCAACAGTTTCTTTACTAGTTGCCTTTTTAGTCGAATTTTGACTCTGTGGAGCTTCTTCCTTCGGTTGCACTTTAGGAATCGCTGTTAAGGTAGACTGAGTCATTTTCGGTAAAGTTTTTGTATCAACTTTACTCGTATCTTCAAATACTAACTTTGGTTCATTTCGACGGTTATAAGAAAGGCTGCTCAATAAGTCAACATACATTTCTGAGACAGTTTGATAACGGTCTGTTAACTTTTTAGCTGTCGCTTTTATAACGACGTTTTCCAAGGATTGTGGTACGGATGGATTTTCAGCAATGACAGAAGGGAGTGGTTTTTGGAAATGCTGAAGAGCAATGGTAACAGCACTATCTCCATCATAAGGGATATGACCTGTCAACATTTCGAAAAAGATAATTCCCATTGCATAAATATCACTCTGTATAGTCGCCTTAGACCCACGCGCCTGCTCAGGTGATAGATAATGAACAGACCCCAACATGGAGTTGGTCTGTGTCAAACTGGTTTCTGCAAAGGCCACTGCAATCCCAAAGTCAGTCACTTTTGCAGTTCCATCAGGAGTCAAGAGTATATTTTGAGGTTTTAAATCACGGTGAATAATCCCCTTTGCATGCGCTAAACGCATCGCCAAGAGAATTTGACCCATGATACGAACAGCTTCCTCATTTGATAGAGGATAGTGTTCTTTGATGTAGCGTTTAAGGTCAAGCCCAGCTACATATTCCATAGCTAGGTACTGTTGACCGTCTTCTTCACCGATATCCGTAATTCGAACGATATGAGGATGATCTAGGTCTGCCATCGCACGTGCTTCACGCTGAAAACGTGCTACAGCGATAGGATCGGTTTGGTAGTTGGTCCTCAGGACCTTCACCGCAACCTCTTCCCCATCCAGAATCAAATCTTTGGCCAGGTAGACATCTGCCATCCCTCCGCGGCCAATTTGTTTGATAATCCGATATCGTCCGGCAAATATCTTGCCGATCTGGATCATTTTGATTCCTCCTCAATCGCAATCAAGGCAATAGTAATGTTGTCAAGTCCTCCGGCATTGTTTGCAAAACGCACTAAGGTTGCCGCCTTGTCATCAAGCGAAATATCACTTGTCACGATATCATAGATTTCGCTACCCGAAATCATGTTGGTCAGACCATCACTATTTATAACGAGGTAGTCACCCGGCTCCAAGCTCACAATCCCTAAATCAGGTTGAATCTCATCTTTTTGTCCAATAGACTGAGTAATGATATTTTTTTGTGGATGCGCTTCAGCTTCTTCAGGGGTTAATTGACCTGCCTTGAGCAACTCATTAACTAATGAATGATCACTCGTTAATTGGTGGTACTCTTCACCACGAACCAAGCCGATACGAGAATCACCAATATGAGCATAAATAGCTTGGTTATCAATGATTGCAAGGGCTTCTAGAGTTGTACCCATTCCTTTATATGCTTCATCACGCCCCAATTGATAAATCTTTTGATTTTCAATTTCTAGGTGTTCTGCAAACCATTCTCGAACTTCATTCACAGTGTCAATCTGAGTATCTACCCAGGCAGCACCTAAATCCGTTACCGCCATCTCACTGGCAATATTACCCGCTCGGTGTCCTCCCATCCCGTCAGCCAAGATGATCATCGTGCGACCAGCACGGTTGACAAAAAGATTGACATAGTCTTGATTATTTGTACGTTTCTGACCCACATCTGTTAATAATGAAATCTCCATTGTGTCAGTTCCTTCCTAATTGGATACCTTCCGAAATTGGCTGATAAAGAATCCATCACTTCCATACAATTCAGGAGTAATGAGGATGCAACCATCTTTCAGGATATCCTTGCATTCGTGTTCTAGTTTAACCTGCTCGAACTCGGGATGGCTTTCTAAAAATGCTTGAACAACTTGAAAGTTCTCCTCAGAGACAATAGTGCAGGTACTATAAGTTATTATACCACCTTTACGTAGCGTTTGACAAACACTACCTAATATTTCCAACTGAATTTCCTGTAATGACGCGAAATCAGCAGTGTCTTTGTTGTATTTGATATCTGGTTTCCGACGCAATAGACCAATCCCTGAGCAAGGGGCGTCGACTAGAATTTTATCAAATTGATCCTTGCCAAAAAACTCGTGGACCTTTCTAGCATCTAGTTTTTGCGTTTGTACACGGTCTGCTAGGCCTAAACGCTCTGCATTCTCTTGAATCAAAGTGAGTTTATGGTCGTAGAGATCCAATGCAGTCACCTGACCTGTCGTCAGATAAGACGCCATATGGGCTGTCTTCCCACCTGGTGCTGCACAAGCATCCAAAATCTGCTCAGTGCCTTGTAATTCAAGAGTTGGTGCAACCAGTTGACTAGACTCATCTTGGATAGTAATAGCCCCTTCAGCAAACAAGTCATGACCAGCAAAATGCCCCTGCTCTTTGACCAAACCTGTAGCCGACAGCATGGAATCACTGGCTCCGAGCAATTTTTTGATTTCCTCTTTTCGACTCACATCTGTCACACGGATACTGGCTTTATTGCGCTTTAATAGACTCTCAAAAATCGCTTGCGCTCGCTCCTCCCCGTACTCTTCCTTGAGCTTAGAAACCAACCAAACTGGAAGAGAGTAGGCAATCGAATCACGCTTATTTATACGCTTGATACTGGCGATGTCTGGCAATCCCTCACGCAAGATACGGCGCAGAACCGCATTGACTAATTTTTCGCTACCCTTCTTACGAAATTTTGCGATTTCAACTGCTTCATTGACCACTGCATGGTCAGGTAGCTTATCTAGGTATTGGAGTTGATAAAGGCTCATGAGAAGCAGAACGTAAAGCCAGCTATTTAGCTTGTCTCTATCATCGATAAAATGGGATAGATACCACTCTAAGGTTAGTTTTCGAGCTACGGTTCCATACACCAGCTCTGTCACCAAACCTTTGTCAGTTGCTGACAGTTGACTTCCCTTGAGGTGTTTATTTAAGGCGATATTTGAGTATGCCTGATTGACAAGGACGTCCTCTAGCACCTCCAAGGCTAAACTTCTAGCCGTTTCTACTTTAGTCACCAAATCGTTCTCCTACTGCCAAAGTCCGTCCTACACCGTTAAGGAAGGAAGCAATATCCATCTTAGGTTTTCCTGCTGGTTGAACCTGTTTGAGTGACAGAGCTCCTTCTGCTGTTGCGACAATCAATTCTTTCTTACCGATGGAGAGTATCTCACCTGGATTCCCCTTGCCTTCTACAGGCAGTGCTTCATAGATTTTAAAGCGTTCTCCTTTGAGGAAGGTATGGGCAACTGGCCACGGATTCATACCACGGATTTGGTTAAAGAGTTGACGGTTGGTCTTGTTCCAGTCTAATTTTTCTTCCTCAGGTTTGATATTTGGTGAGAAAGTTACTTGGCTTGGATCTTGCGGTTGAGGCTGAATGTCACCAGCTATATAAGCAGGAAGAGTCTCCAAAAGCAAATCACGACCCACTATCGCCAATTTTTCAAACAAGGTACCGACATTATCCTCATCTGTAATAGGGATGCTCCGATGGGAAATCATATCTCCTGCATCCATTTCCTTGACCATTTCCATAATGGTCACTCCTGCTTCCTCGTCACCTTGAATCAAGGCATAATGAATCGGAGCTCCACCACGGTGTTTTGGAAGGAGGGAAGCATGAACATTGACTGCAAAGTCCATGCTATCAAGGAGTTTACTTGGGAGAAATTGTCCAAAAGCCGCCGTCACAATCCCATCAGCACCCAAATTCATGATAGCTTCCATCTCTGGACTGCCCGATAATTTTTCTGGTTGGTAGATAGGAAGTCCTGCTTCTTTAGCAGCTTGTTTGACTGGGGTTTCTTGGATAACTTTCTTACGGCCGACAGCTCGATCTGGCTGAGTTACAACCGCTACAATCTCATAACGGTCATCTGTCAAAAGACCCTTTAAAACGGTCGCTGAAAACTCGGGAGTTCCCATAAAGATTAGTTTTGTCATCTTTTCTCCTTTTATAAAAATTGCTGCGGTTCGTGGTCAATACTGAGACGAAGCTCGCTATTTTCCCGTTCTTGAGTTAGAGCCAAGACCTGATTCAGGGTTGAAGCTAACTTATCTTCTAAACGATATTTAATTAAAATCTGATAGTGATAGAGGTTATGAGTACGGGCAATAGGTTTTGGCGTTGGTCCAAGGATGATACAAGCATCCGATAAACCTGACCGCAAAATCTCCATGACTTCATAAGCACGTTTGACAACCTCTTCTTCCTTCTTGTGAGAGAGGGTAATTCCAATCGTAAAATAATAAGGTGGATAACCTAGCTGACGTCGGATACTCATTTCATAAGCATAAAAACCTTCATAGTCCTGGTCCTTGGCAAAGCGAATAGCATAATGATTAGGATTGTAGGACTGAATCAAGACCTGACCTGCCTTTTCAGCGCGACCTGCACGTCCTGCCACCTGGGTCAAGAGTTGGAAGGTTCTCTCTGACGAACGGAAATCAGGTAGGTTCAAAGCCGTATCTGCATTGAGAACTCCAACCAAGGTCACATTTGGAAAATCCAAGCCCTTGGCAATCATCTGGGTGCCAAGTAAAATATCAGCCTCGCCTTTTCCAAACTGCTCCAGTAAGGCTTGGTGACTGCCTTTCTTACGAGTAGTGTCCACATCCATGCGCAGAATACGTGCTTGAGGAAAGAGCTCCACTAGCTCATCGTAGGCCTTCTGAGTACCCGTCCCATAGTAACGAATACTGCGGCTCTGACAGTTAGGACAGACATGAGGAATTTCCTTGGAAAAACCACAATAGTGGCAGTTCATAGTCTTGGTATCCATGTGCAGCGTCAAAGAAATATCGCAGTTAGGACAGGTATCAACAGTCCCACATTCTCGGCACATGACAAAACTTGAATAACCACGGCGATTGAGCATGAGAACCACCTGCTCTTTTTTGTCCAGACGATCTTGAATTGCCTCAATCAGAGGTGGTGTGAAGTTCGATGTCTCATTCTGCCCAATATAATCTCGGAAGTCAATCAGTTGAACTTCAGGAATACTTGCTAAAGGATTGGCCCTTTGTGTCAGGCGCAGATGTTGATAAACACCCTTGCCAGCACGCGCACGACTTTCTAGACTTGGTGTTGCAGAACCAAGGACTAGGGCAGCTTGATTGTACTGGGCTCGTAAAATAGCCACATCTCTAGCATGATAGCGAGGATTGCTATCTTGCTTGTAGCTGGCCTCGTGCTCCTCATCGATAATGATCACACCTAGATGTTTCAAAGGGGCAAAAATAGCAGATCTAGCCCCAACAACTACCTGCGCTTCTCCACGCTCCACCTTGCGCCACTCATCATACTTTTCACCATTGGACAAGCCTGAGTGGAGGATGGCAACTTGCTCACCAAAACGAGCAATAAAGCGCTCCGTCATTTGAGGTGTCAGAGAGATTTCCGGAACTAGAACAATCGCTGTTTTTCCCATATCCAAGGCACCTTGGATAATCTGCAAGTAAACCTCGGTTTTCCCACTTCCAGTGATTCCTTGTAGAAGAAAGGGAGGGTGTTGCTTCCCAATCGCCCCTACAACTGCCTCACAGGCTTGTTTTTGCTCTGGGTTTAACTCTAAGGCTTGATTGGCCTCAATGCCTTCAAAGTAGGCAGCTGAACGTTGGACTTCCTTTTGAAGGATCGTCAAGGCACCCTGTTCCACAAAGAAGTTAACTTGTTCCCGTGAGTAATTTTCTAATAAGACTGATAATGGAGTACTTTCAGGATGAGCTAATAAATAATCTCGCAATTCCAATTTCTTCTTAGCACGGTTTGAGATTTCAAGCTTTTCTAAGTTCTCAAGATTCACTTGAACCCAAGACTGTGTTTTAATCTTCTTCTGATCTACAGCCTGATACTCGAGTTTCAAGAGTCCTTTTCGAGTCAATCGCATCATCTCAGCCTGCTTTTCTAAGTCGAGTGATGAAAAGGCTAAAGATTCTTGCGAGCCGAATAAACGCTCTTTATCTTCCGGACTCAAGCCTTCCAGAGGATAGAGGATTTTATCATAACTAGAGTTCAAAAACCCAGGAAGCATGGCTTTAAGAATCGAAATTTTGTATGAAAAGACTGACTTACGTAGTTCTTCGGCCAACCAGAGTTGTTCCTCCGTTAAGACTGGAGAAAAATCAAGTACTTCTACAATCTCTTTCAAATCCTCGTCCGCCACTTCCTCATCGGACTCTTGTTCAAATCCTAGAACAATCCCCTGAATCAAGCGATTGCCCTTCCCAAAAGGGACATGAACCCGCATGCCAACTTCCAGCATATCTACAAATTCCTCAGGGACCTTGTAACTATATGGTTGGTCTGTCTGCATCAAGGGAACATCCACAATGATTTTTGCAATAACCATATCCTCACCTCCTTCTCTACTTAAATCGTTTCAATTGATTGAGTATTCTTGCAATAGAAAAAATAAGATTGAGTCCCCCCAACCTTAAATTTTTTCACCTTCTTCTTTTTCTTTCGCGATTTGCTCTTTGATTTTCTTTTCTTCTTCCTCTCTCAATCGTCTTTCTTCTTCGATTCGACGACGAACAGCTTCGCGTTTTCCTTCTGGATCTGGATGGATGGTTACATTCCCAGATTCAATTTCTTCCAAAGCACGAAGAGTTGATTTTTCAGATTTGAATTCTTGTGTTGGAGGTGCTCCTGCTTCTAACTCATGAGCACGTTTTGCTTCCAAAATTACGAGTGAATATTTTGATGGTACCTTGTCAAGCAAGGTATCAATAGAGGGTTTAAGCATCATTTGTTTGTACCTGTTTTCTATAGTTTATCGAATAGTCGGAGACTTTGGTAGCATATCTTGATAGTGGCCGATGACACGATCCACACGGAAATGTTCAGCTTCAATCACACGTTTAACACGTTCTGCAGCAAGAGAAACATGATCATTGACAATGGCGTAGTCGTACTCACGCATCAAAGCAATTTCTTCTTTGGCTTTTTCGATACGTTGGGCAATCACTTCTGCGCTATCCGTACCACGACCAACGAGACGGTCTTGTAATTCTTCCAAATCTGGCGGTGTCAAAAAGATAAAGACTGCATCTGGAACTTTTTTCTTAACCTGAAGAGCTCCCTGGACTTCAATTTCAAGGAAGACGTCAATCCCCTTATCAAGGGTTTCATTAACATAAGTCAGAGGAGTTCCATAGTAGTTTCCTACATACTCTGCATACTCTAACATTTGTCCTTGACGGATCAATTCTTCAAATTCTTCACGCGTACGGAAGAAATAGTCAACTCCGTCTACTTCACCTGGACGTTGAGCCCGTGTTGTCATAGATACAGAATATTGGAATTGATTTTCAGAATTCTCAAAAATTTCTCGTCTAACCGTTCCTTTTCCAACTCCAGAAGGACCTGAAAAAACGATTAGTAAGCCACGGTCTGCCATGATGTCTCCTTTGGATAGTTTGTGAAATGACTCGAAAATTCATCAGAATTCACAGTGTAAAGCCATTTCTGCTTACTACAATCTTTCTATCTAGTGTAACAAAAAAGCAGTAATTTTTCAACTGCTCTTTCTTATTTATTTTGCATAATCAACTGCACGAAGTTCACGAATCACGGTTACCTTGATATTTCCTGGGTAATCAAGAGTGTTTTCGATTTTCTCACGAACTTTGTGAGCCAAGATTGTGACCTTGTCGTCCTTGATTTGACCAGGGTTTACCATGATACGGATTTCACGTCCTGCTTGAAGGGCAAAGCTATTTTGAACACCTTCAAAGCTATTAGCAATTTCCTCTAAATCATGAAGACGTTTGATGTAGCTTTCAAGCGATTCACTACGAGCTCCTGGACGGGCTGCACTCAAGGCATCCGCTGCAGCAACAAGAACTGCAATCACACTTTCAGGTTCTACATCTCCGTGGTGACTAGCAATCGTGTTAATCACAACTGGGTGTTCCTTGTACTTGCGAGCCAACTCTGTACCGATCTCAACGTGGCTGCCTTCCACCTCACGGTCAATGGCTTTACCGATATCGTGGAGGAATCCTGCACGACGAGCGAGAGCCGCATTTTCACCAAGTTCACTAGCCATAATACCAGCCAACTTAGCCACTTCAATGGAGTGACGCAAGACGTTTTGTCCGTATGAAGTACGGAACTGCAAGCGACCCATAATCTTCATCAAGTCAGGGTGAAGGTTCGGCGCACCGATTTCAAAAGCAGCAGCCTCACCATATTCACGAATTCTATTATCAATTTCTTGGCGGTTTTTCTCTACCAACTCTTCGATACGAGCTGGGTGAATACGTCCATCCTTAAGTAAGGTTTCCATCGTCATACGGGCAATCTCACGGCGGATAGGATCAAAACCGGACAAGGTTACCACTTCTGGCGTATCATCAATGATGACATCGACCCCTGTCAAACTTTCAAAGGTCCGGATATTACGCCCTTCACGACCAATGATACGACCTTTCATGGTATCATCAGGCAGATGCACTGTCGAGTTAGTAGACTCAGCTACATACTCACCGGCAATTCTCTGCATAGCTTGGGACAGGATATCCTTGGCAAGCTTATCTGAACGCTCCTTGACTTCTTGCTCAGCCTCACGAATACGGCTAGCAATTTCCTTGGTCAAGTTTTCTTCTGTCTGTGCTAAGATAATGTCTTTTGCCTCTGACTGTGTCAGACTTCCGACACGCTCAAGTTCAGCTTGCTTTTGCTTTTCAATTTCCTCTAGTTGCTCTTCACGTACATCAAGGTTTTTTGCTCTATCAGAAATACTTTGTTCTTTTTGTTCAAGTGTTTTTTCTTTGTTCGTCAAATTATCGTCTTTACGGTCAAGGTTCGCAGCTCTCTCCGTCAAACGACTTTCGATTTGCTTGAGTTCTTGACGCTCTGACTTAAATTCAGCGTCCACTTCTTCGCGGTATTTTCTGGCTTCTTCTTTAGCCTCCAATAGTGCTTCTTTTTTAAGGGATTTGCTTTCGCTCTTAGCTTCATTAATTAATAAATCCGCTTCGCGCTCAGCTTGTCCTCGTAAATTAGTTGCTTCTTGTTCAGCATTTAAAAGCATCAACTCTGCAGCCTCTTGTGATGATTTCATCTTGACTGAGATGCTGACATATCCAATGACTAAACCAATGATGACGGCAAAAACAACAATCGCAATTGTTATGATTTCCATGTTTTTACCTCAATTTATTTGTTTATCTGAATGACATGCATTCTTATACATTTTACCACAAAAAAATATTTTTAACAAACCTTAAATGGAAGTTATTTTACTTATTTTTAGAGGTCATATCTTCATTTTTCCCTGTAAAATAGGCTTCTGCAATCCAGCTATTTTTTTAAAGATTTTTTTAGAAAATATAAGAAAAAAGCCTACCTTTCAGTAGACTTAGTAATGATCCTTAAAGGATAAGAAAGCGATACTATCTCCATCCATCATATAGATGATGCGATTTTCTGCGTCAATACGACGTGACCAAGCTCCTTGGAAATCATATTTGAGCGGTTCTGGTTTACCAATTCCTGTAAATGGATCGCGTTGAATATCTTTAATTAGTTTGTTGATTCTTTTTAGCGTTTTTTTGTCCTGAGTTTGCCAGTAGCAATAATCCGCCCAAGCATCTTCTGTAAACTTGAGTAGCATCCATCACTCCTCAATCACACGGACCTGAGTTTGTCCTGCACGAACTTGGGACATTCCTCGCAAGACCTTGTCAGAAAGTTCCCTATTCTGAGCGATTCTCAAAGTTTCCTGAATACTATCCCACTCACTTTTTGAAAGGACTACAATATCCTCGTCAGGATTTTTGTTGACCACCGTCAAAGGCTCAAACTCATCGTTTACCTTCTTCATGTAGTCTTTTAAATGATTTCGGAATGTTGAGTAAAGAACTGCTTCCATAACCATACCTCGTTTTACCTCTTTTCCACTATTATACACGAAAAGAAAAAAATTTTCAGGAACTTGTACAAGATTTTCCTTTTCTATCTATTTATTCGAAAAAAACTTATACTCAATAAAAATCAAAGAGCAAACTAGGAAGCGAGCCGCAGGTTGCTCAAAACACTGTTTTGAGGTTGTAGATAGAACTGACGTAGTCAGTTATCCTACACATACGGCAAGACGAAGCTGACGTAGTTTGAAGAGATTTTTGAAGAGTATTAAAAAGCCTACCTCTCAGTAGACTTAATTTGATTGAATTTTAATTGGCACTCGGCCAAAATTCTGCTCTGCTATGCTTGGTTGTCCTAGTTGGTAAATCTGGTCTGCCTTTTGGGACATGGCATCCCAGGGCTCTTTCCCAATTCGGCTGATTAGATTAACTTGCTCTTTCAGAGATTTGAGGTGTTGCCTGCCTTTTTCAGTAAATCCAAGAACATGTATACCTACTGGCAAATCACTTTCTCTAGCCTGAACCAAGATATAGGTCAAAAGGCGTCTGACACGCGCTTTAGTGTACCGTTTGGTCGCAACAGCTTCCACCAATTCGTCCACAGACTGGGCTGTTTTGATGGCTTCCTTAATGCGCACTGCCATTTCTTGATTGACCTGATAGATGGCGGTTAGGTCTGAATTTGACAAGATTTGATAGCGTAAGAGTTGAAAATAATCTTCCCAGCTCACTTTAATAGCACCTTTAAAGACCTCAACAGAAGGCATAAAGCGTCCTAAGAAATCTGAGTCTGCTTGATGCTGACGGATGGCTGTCGCTGAGGCAAAGGCCACATCCTTGTCCACAGAATGGTAGCCTGCCCCCTGACGTTGAATCGGATACAACTTGATGTTTCGTCCAGCAACTGCCTTGGCATAGGCAAGAGCAAGGACATGATTGGGCGTATCACCTGAAAAATCAAGACCTGCAAATTCCTTCCACATGGCTTGGGTTTTCTGAGGGTAGGAGAGAGAATCAGGTAATTCTGCAATATAGCGCTCCATCTCTTGACTACGCTCTGCATATAAGTCAGCGATTTTCTGATAATCTAGAACTTCCTCTGTCCCAAAGCCTAGAGTATCAATCCCCAGCCGGGCCAAGATATCCACAGCTCCTTGCCCAAAGAAATCCGCCGCCTGAACACTGACTAAAAAGGGCAATTCTACTACCAAGTCTGCCCCATTCTCCAGTGCCATCTGGGCCCGAGTCCACTTATCTACAATAGCAGGCTCTCCACGCTGCATAAAATTTCCAGACATGGCAACAATCTTCAGCCCATCCGCCTGTTCTAGCAGGTATTTGTGGCCATTATGAAAGGGATTGAACTCCGCGATAATACCAGTGATGGTCATGATATTCTCCTACTTCTGCGCCACAAAAAACCAACGGGTGCTAGTTTCTGTAGGCTCCTTGTCCTCAAAGTCAGCATAAAGTTTGAAGGATTTAAAACCAGCCTGTTCCAGCAAAATATCATAGGTCAAGACTTCGTATGTCCGTTCTTCATGCACTTCATCGTGACGACTAAAGGACCCGTCTGCTTCCTTGATAAAGAAAGTCAGTTCATGCACGATAGAGTGAGGGGCTTCATCCTCATAGGTATCCCAAAGCATGGCAAAGTCTTCTGCATTTTCATGGTAAGAATAGCCTGGAAAAACTTCGTCAGTCTGGTAGGTCGAATGCACATCAAAGATAAAAACACCATCTTCATTGAGGGCATTATAGACTTCTTTAAAGACGTCCCCTACTTCTACTTCGTCCTGCATGTAGCAAATAGAGTCCGAATAACAAGTGACAAAGTCATATTTCCCTGCCTTGGATAAATCTAGCATATTGCCTTCAATAAAATCAATCTTTTGCTTGGCTGAAACTGCTCTCTTCTCCGCAATCTTCAACATGTCCGCGCTCAAATCCAATCCAGTTACATCAAAACCAGCCTGAGAAAAGCGAACGGACTGGATGCCTGTCCCACAAGCCAACTCCAAGAGTTTCTTTCTCTCCTTAGTCTTTGGCAAATGACGGAGGGAAAAATCCGTCCATTTATCGTATAAACTATCGTCCATCACAGCATCGTAAACAGCCGCAAAGGTTTCATAAGTCGCCATAATTAAGATACAAAGAGCGTTAAAAGCAAAGAGAAAATAGGAAACTTTCTGCCGTATCATCAGATAAAAAGAAAGTTACTCTTTTTATCACAGCTTTTAGCTCGTGTTCAGTTTCAACATCAACCAAACACGACGCCCTCACCTTTCTAACATTTTTTCTAAAATAAGCAAAGAAACTCAGTTGACTGCAACTGAGTTCGATTGAAGACAAAGCCTTTTTAAGACTTTCCTTAGGTGATTTCGGACGTCTGCGACCTTCTTCGAAGTTCCAAGACTTAGTTTTGAGTCTAAGGTCACAAAACTCCCGACTTCTTGAAACATTATCGCTTCAAGAAGTTTTTATCACAACGGAAAGTCTCGGTAATTTCTCACTTCGCACTCAGAAAATAAGAATAATCTCAATACATTGTCGAATTTCAAAGCAATTCCCAGCCGAAGTTCAAGTCATCTTCTAGGCCAAAGTTTCAGATAAGTCTACTGAATCCGCCTCATGCCATAGTTTTTCTAGGTTATAGTGGGCACGCATTTCTTCTGAGAAGATATGCACAACGACTCCACCGAGGTCTAGCAAGACCCAGCCTCCAGCTGCATCACCTTCGACATGGCTACCTTTAAAGCCAGCTTGGGCTACTTTTTCACGGATATTTTCAGCGATAGCATCCAATTGACGGCTATTCATAGAGCTAGTGATGACAAAGTAGTCTGTTACACTGGTCAATTCTTGTACGTCAAGTGCGAGGATATCCTCAGCACGTTTCTCATCAGCCGCTTTCACGACTAGTTCTAGTAATTCTTTTTCGTTCATTTAATCCTCTTTCAAATAGTGCACATAGGCGTTATAGGTTTCAAGGGTTTGGGGATAGATAGGAAATCCCTGGTGAGCCAAATGCTCCACGGTACGAGCTGTTTCATAGGCTACTGCCTTATTAAGCGATAAACTTGCAATTTCACGCGCCTGATCCACACCTGGAAAGGCACGATTATGCTCGATATAGTCTGCGACGTAGATGACCTTGTCTAGGTCCGTCATCTGACTAGCTCCAACTGTATGGATTTCAATAGCTCGCAGGATTTCAGCATTTTGCAAATCCAAATCTTCCTGAATCTTGTAGATGCCGACCATGCCATGCCAGACATTGTTACCCCAATTTTTGAGGTCAGGGTCTAGCTGATAACGTTCAATCAAGTCTATAAATTCCTGATCGGATAGTTTTTTAGCATAGTCATGAAGGAGACCTGCCAAACCTGCCTTTTCAACATCTACACCAAAGCGCTGAGCCAATTCCATGGCTGCACGCTCTACACCTAGACAATGGGTTAAACGTTTCTCGGGTATAAGCTCTGCCATTTTTTCCAACAATTCCTCGCGGGAACAGTTGATGTAGTCTTTATATGCCATTAGTAGAGACCTTCCTTCTCGATATAGTCTAGTACTGGTTTTGGTAGGAGAAAGTTAGGTGTACGTCCTTGGGCAATAAAATCACGCACCATACTCGATGAAATGTCCATCAGGGGCACATCTACCCAAATGACTGGATAAGAAGTCCCAGCCTTGTAGCGTGGTCGTTGAACTCCTACAAACTGAACGAGGTCAACCAGTTCATCAATTCTATACCACTTAGGTAAATAGTCTACCATATCGGCACCGATGATAAAGTAATAATCTGTATCTGGATTCTTCTCTGTCAAGAGTTTCATGGTGTCGTAGGTGTAGGAAATACCCTTGCGCTCTAGCTCGATTGTCTCAATGGCCAGTCCTTCAATCCCCTCAATCGCCAATTCAAGCATTTTAAGACGGTGGTGTTCAGAAATGGTTTCCTTTTTGTCTACGTGAGGTGGTTGGTATTCAGGCATCAGCAACACTTGATCCAATCCCAACTGCTGACGCACTTGATCTGCGACGATCAGGTGGGCATTGTGAACAGGGTTAAAGTTTCCTCCTAAGATTCCAACTTGCTTGCGTTTTTTATCCTTGATTTCTGGCTCTAACTCCACTTTTGTAAAGGGAGTTAATAATTCGATTGCCATAGGTTAATCTCCTTTACTTTTCTGTAAAAACAGTTTTGGAGTAGCGTTTTAGATTTCTTTGACTTTTTTAGAAATCTTGCGATTTTCTTTCTTGCTTGATTGTTTATACAAAATCAAGATACGTCCGATTTTTTGGACTGTATCCACGCCGATTTCTTCCTCCAAGATTTCAGCTACTTCGTGGATGTTTTCATCTGTATTTTGCAAGAGAGTAACCTTGATCAACTCGCGGGCATCCAGTGCCTGACGAACGCTAGTTTTGATTTGGTCGTTGAGTCCATTTTTCCCGATTTGAATGATGGGTTTGAGGGTGTGTGCCTGGCTGTTGAGGAAGGCACGTTGTTTTGATGTTAATGACATTATCTTAAATAAAAGAGTTTCTTTTCATACTTTTCTTAGGTGATGACGGACGTCAGCAAAGTCCTTTGGACTTTCATGACTAAAATTTGAGCCTAAGGTCTCAAATTTTCCGAAGTTGGTACAATCACTTGTACCAACTAACACCACGGCGAAAAGTATTCTTTATGGGGCTCGCAATGCTCGCCTTTATAAAGACAACCCTTTCCTTTCTGTGTTTAAATAATTGCTTTTCGTGTGACGACTGCTACACCTTCTGGTGCCCAGACGGCGACTTTGGCGATTCCTGTTACACGGATCCAGCCGAGTCCTGAAATGACTAAATCTGTCTTGTCCTTGATAGTAAAGACATGTTGGACCAATTTTGGAAAATCTTCTTTTTCCTTGCTATTTGGTGGTGTGAGGAGGGTTCCAAGGTGCTTATCATAAAAAGCACTTGCCCCTTCAAGTTTGGTACGGTGAAGTTTGAGTTCATTGTCAAAGAAAGCTGTAAATCCTTGCTTTTCTCCTTCAATGAAATCAAATCGTCCCAAGCCTCCTAAAAATAGAGTTTGCCCTGGATTGAGCTGGTAGGTTTTAGGTTTGATTTCCTTTTTAGGGCTGACATACTTGAGGTTTTTAGCCGTCAAGTAGTGGGCCATCTGATGACGATGGATAATTCCCGGTGTATCATAAATATAAGAACCATCATCAAGTGGGATCTCAATCTTATCTAAGGTTGTCCCTGGAAAACGTGATGTTGTGATGACGTTCTGGTCACCCGTAATTTCCTGGATAATTGCATTGATAAGAGTTGATTTCCCAACATTGGTAACCCCAACTACATAGACGTCACGACCCTTACGATAGTGCTCAATTTTATCAATGACTTCCTTGATAGCATGCTTGTTTTGTGCGGAAGTTAGGACGACATCGACAGGACGCAAGCCCTCTTCGTGGGCTCGTTCCATGAGCCATTGGCTAATCTTGCCAGGTTTAACTGACTTAGGGAGGATATCTTTTTTATTACCAACCAAGAGCACATCATTACCGGATACAAAACGTGGCAAGCCTGGGATAACAGAACCATTAAAGTCAAAAATATCAGTAACATTGACCACCAAGGCATCACTGTCTCCCACCTCGTGCAAGAGTTTTAGGAAATCATCATCCGTCAACTGCACATCTGTGATTTCATTGTAATGACGAAGACGAAAACAGCGTTGGCAATAGACTTCACCAGTTTCCAAACCTTTTTCAAGTGCTGACTGAGGCGTAAACCCTAGACCAGTTTTATCTGTCGTCTGAATGCTTGCTCCACAACCAATACAGAGAATTTCTTCCATAGTTAAATTCCTTTTTTATATGTGATAGGGCCATATTTTTCAGTGATTTGTTTCATGACACGGCGCTCACGAGCTCTGTTAATCTGTGTTTTGATAGAGTCATGCTGGAGCAAGGGTTTGACCAAAATAGAACGAATCCCTGCTCGGTGAGCAGCTCGAATATCCGTCATGAGTTGATCCCCAACCATGACCACTTCGTTTTTTTCATAGTGGAATTCCTTCATGGCACGGTCAATCCCGAAAGTAAAGGGCTTCAAAGCCCAATACACATAGTCAATCCCAAATTTTTCAACGGCACGTTGAACTCGTTTTTTAGAGTTATTGGACACTACGATAATGCGAATACCAGCATCACGAAGATCGTGTAGCCATTTCTTCATCTCTGGAGTCCCGTCAGGGTTATTCCAAGCAATCAGAGTATTATCCAAATCCACCAAAACAGCTTTTATTCCCTGTTTTTGCAGGCTTTCTACTGTCAAATCATAAACTGCTTCTACAGCAAAATCTGGCATGTAATTTTCAATCGCCATTCTGGCTCCTTCTCTTAACTTATTTTTGCAATTTTTTTGAGAAAATGGGATAGAACAAGCCACAAGACAGCGCTGGCCAAAGTGATGTAAATCCATGCATGCTTGTCCTCCATCAATGGAAGAGGAACATTCATCCCGAAAAATCCTGTTATAACCGCAAGCACGGCCAATAAAACTGAAATGATGGTCAAGGTTGTCAAGTTATCATTCAGGTTGTTGTTTAGGATATTATTGTATGAGCCAGACAGTTGTTGGAGAACTTGAGAAATCAAATCTGTCATAGATACCAACTGATGAGCCTCAATCATAGCATCATCAAACTGCTCTTTTTCAATTTCATCCAAACGACGATAGAGGGCATGCCCTTGGATATGTTCCAGTAAGATACGGTTTTGTTTGGCAGCTGCCGTTAGATAAACCATACCTGTCTCCAAGTCAGAAAGGGCAAAGAGATTTTTCTTGGTTGTTCTCTGACGAAGTAAGCTGTTGACTTCATCTTTACTCTTATCCATCTTTTCAATGATTGGATAATAGGCGTTACTAATGATTTCTAGACTAGCAAAAAGAAATTTGTAAATAGAAAGCGACTCATGGCTATCTAGATAAGCTAACATCTGATCAATGACATAAGCATTCTTATGGTTACTGATGGTAATCATTCGTTTGTTTTCAACGATAAAGGTCATGGGAATCGCTTCATAGTAATCCTTGTCCTTTTCTAAGTCCAGAACATTGTAGATAAAGGTCACAGTCCCATTCTCACGGTTGTAATCCATGTGGGCACGTTCATTTTTATCCAGCGCATATTCGATGGTTTCCTTATCCAATCCGTAGATTTCAGATAAATCTTCAAGATTTTTAATTTTTTCTACATCTAGATTGATCCAAACACAACCATTTCCTAATTGCTCATCTAAAAACATCGTTTCTCCTTTACCAAACTCTTTCTATTGTACCACAAATCAAGGAAAATTTCAGTTCTCTTCTTTTCTTGAAAAATTGCTAACCACAGTAATATTACGGTTGGGAACAAAGTGGAGAGCCTGGTCTTCACCTCTTAGTTGAGTGGTTCGAATTCCAACACTAACTACTTTTCCCGATACAGTAATGGGACCATTTGTCAAAACAACTTCATCCCCTACATCCAACTGGCGTTCAAAGAGAATAAAGAAGCCATTGATAACATCTGATAAGAAACCCTGTGCCCCCATACCAATTGCAACCCCAGCAATCCCAGCACCAGCTAGTAAACTAGATACAGGTAATCCTAGGATAGACAAAATGCAGTAAACTAAAAAGAAATAAAGGGTGTAATTAAAAATATTTTCTAATAAACGCGAGATTGTCTTTTGTCGACCTGCATCACGCTTTGAATACTTAAGTGAAGGCTTCACAATTCTCTTGACAGCTGCATGGAGAAGCTGTTTAGCTATGTAAAATAGCACAAATAAAATTAAAAGAGAAATCACTTTTGTTAAAAGATTCTCAAATACCGTTGTTAAATCTAGCTTATTAAAATAACTTTTAAAAAAATCTTGCATGTAAAACTCCTTTTATTAATTATACCATAAAACGATATCTGAACCAGTTTGGTAAATATTCATTCTGCCTATACTATTATTAGATTCACTTGATTTCAAAACATATTTATACTATAATCAAACCACTACAAGGAGAACTCATTAGTTTCTCAATAATTCTATTGAAATAGACCTTTCTTCCCTACTTACCATTATAACTTTAAATCATTTATCTCAAGGGAGCTTTCTATGTCTATCACACAACGTACTCTTAAACTAGTCCTGGCAACCTGTTTTGCTTGTTTACTAGCCTACTTTTTTGATTTGTCATCAGCTGTATCAGCTGGTATCATTGCTATCTTGAGTCTTTCTGATACTCGAAGAAGCACGATCAAGCTAGCCCGCAATCGTCTTTTTTCAACCTTGCTTGCTCTGACAATCGGTGTTATTGCTTTTCAACTAACTGGTTATCATATCTGGAGCTTTGGACTTTACTTAGCAATCTATGTTCCTCTAGCCTATAAACTGGGTTGGGAAATTGGAATTACTCCAAGTAGCGTCTTGGTTAGCCATCTCTTAATCCAACAATCAACAGCACCAGCACTTTTACTAAATGAGCTCTTACTCTTCCTAATCGGTACTGGCTTTGCACTTCTGGTCAATCTCTATATGCCTTCACGAGAAAAAGAAATTCAGCATTATCATAGACTTGTTGAAGAAAAACTCAAAGATGTTCTTCTACGGCTTTCTTACTATCTGAAAAGAGGGGATGGGAGAAATCAAGCTCAACTAGTCAACGAACTTGACCAACTATTGGAGGAAGCCCTTAATCTAGTCTATCTGGACCACTCTGACCATCTCTTTCATCAGACAGATTATCATATCCACTACTTTGAGATGCGCCAAAGACAAACTCGTATCTTGAGAAACATGGCTCAACAGATTAACACCTGCCAACTAGCAGCAAGCGAAAGCCTGATCGTTGCTCAGCTCTTTTCAAAAACAGCTAACCAACTGAGTCAAACCAATCCAGCCTACAACTTATTGGAAGATATCGAGAACTACCTGCAGGTATTTCGCAATCGTTCTCTCCCTAAAACAAGAGAAGAATTTGAGACACGGGCTACCCTATTACAACTCTTTCGTGAATTAGAGCACTTTATCCAAATTAAAGTAGATTTCTACCAACGTTACCCTAAACATACAAAAGAATGATTGAAGACAAAAAAACACCTTTCTTCTATGAACTGTACCCCAAAAGTTAGACAGAAAAATCTAACTTTTGGGAGGCAGTACACAGAACAGAGGTGTAGTCAAGCTGAAGGGTGACTGTGATTTTTCAGCCACCTATCTCGCTCTTTAATCTCCCTTGTTAGCGACCTTCAAGGACTAGCAAGTCTGCAAATTCGGTCTTCCATTCCTTATCTTCTGACAGAGGAATTGTCACTTGATTTTTTAGGCTTAGGCTATCCGCATCAAATTCTGCAATTATACCCACTGCTTGTGAAGAAGATTTTTCTGGTGTCATCAAGACGATAAGCTTGTCTTCAGTGTAGCGAATTGCCTGGACTTTGGAATCTGCATCACTGAAGAACTTAGCTAATTCTGTAGCTGATAAATCCTTTTCAGCAATAGCTTCTAAGTCACTGCTATATTCTACTAAGTGATAATCCGACGTCAAAAAGCGAAGGCGATTCTTGAAAGGGTAGGCAAACAAGACTCGTTTAGCTTCATATGTTTCTTCCTTTACTTCCAATGTTTTTGGATCAACACTAGCTAGACTAATCTTATTTTTCTTTTCCTTACGCTTATTTTCATCATCAAATCTGTTAAAATGAGGGTTCCCAACTGTCATAACTTTCCCATCCACCAGTAGGAGTTCTTGAAAATCAGATTGGTAGGGATTGTTCAACTTCAGTTCCTGAAATTTATTGGTCATCTCGTCTAAGTAAAGGAATTCCATCTCATCCCTCACCAATTCAAATCCTGTAAGGAAGATTTTTGAATCAACTTCTAGACCTTTGGAGATACCGAGATGAATAACTGGCGAGAGTAAGTTTTTATTGTTTGAATTGGTATAGCGAATTCGGCTTCTCAGTATGCCGACCATTCCATCATCAATATCCAAACCCTCAATCCGACCTCTCTCACCCTTAGTAGCAAACCGAGTAATATAATTGGTAAAGGAAAATTTCCCAAAATAAGGTGTACTAATAGTAGCCCCATGAAACACCTTATGCGGTCCTCTTCTAAAAGAATAGACATAAAGATTCTTTCCTTCTTGGTAGAGACGGCCACCTGAGAATCCATTAAAATTATGTTCTCGTACTTGACCCTGATTGTTCATGAAAAAGAGCTTTGTTTGTCGATCATCATAAGAATAGGAGCTTACTACATAGTCATACTTGTCTATCTCCTTAGTAGATTTTTCTAGCTGATACTTTCCGCCATAAAATCCCAAACCTAAGACTGATAATCCCACCGAAAACAGAATGAAATTTCTAACCTTCTTTGACTTCATAAGACTTCTTCCTTCTTATTTCTTATCCTTATTATATCCTTCCCTCAATCTATTAGCAAGCACAAGCCAAACACTACAAAAGTAAGCTTCTTTTTAGATAGCTAGTAACTAGCAACTGTCTTATCATGTTTTTTAAAAAAACACAAGTAAGGTCAGAATAACTCTGACATCACTTGTGTTTTGTTATTTTAATTTGAGAGTTTGTCTTTTAGCAGTCCCTGAACTTACTAGCTATTTCTTTCCAACAGACATGAGACTGATATCTCTTAAGCTAAAGTAGGCAAGAGCAAGCATCCCCAATGTGATAAAGATTTCTGCTGGAAGTTGGAAAATCTGCAGGGCAGACAAGAGCAACAAGATTACGAGGGCTACAAGTCCAAAAACTAATATTACAACATTGACCGTCCCCTTGATACTTTGAGGTGTCGCAAATATATAGAGTAGTAATAAGAGTATCCCTATGATTAAATAGACCATCTTTATCTCTTTCTAGCTCTTATTCAGCTGATTTTTTCTTTTTGTTTGCTTTCTCACGCTCTGCCTTGTTAAGGATTTGTTTACGCAAACGAATCGATTCAGGCGTTACTTCCATGTACTCATCGTCATTCAAGAACTCAAGTGATTCTTCAAGAGTCAAGATACGAGGAGTCTTGATAACTGCTGTTTGGTCCTTAGTAGCTGAACGAACGTTAGTCATTTGTTTAGCCTTAGTGATGTTAACGGTCAAGTCATTTTCACGAGAGTTTTCACCAATGATCATTCCTTCGTAAACCTCAGTACCTGGGTTGACAAAGATCGTACCGCGTTCTTCGATAGACATGATTGCGTAAGTTGTTGCTTTACCAGCATCGATAGAAACGAGGGCACCACGGTGACGTCCACCGATTTCACCTGGAATCATTGGCAAGTATTGGTCAAAGGTGTGGTTCATGATACCATAACCACGTGTCATTGACAAGAACTCAGTTGAGTATCCAATCAAACCACGCGCAGGAACTAGGAAGACCAAACGAGTTTGACCGTTTCCAGTTGCAATCATATCCAACATTTCACCCTTACGCTCAGAAAGACTTTGGATAACTGAACCTTGGTATTCTTCTGGAGTATCGATTTGGACACGTTCAAATGGTTCACATTTGACTCCATCAATTTCTTTGATGATCACTTCTGGACGAGACACTTGAAGCTCGTAACCTTCACGACGCATAGTCTCGATGAGGATTGACAAGTGCAATTCTCCACGTCCTGAAACGGTCCATTTATCTGGTGAATCTGTTGGTTCAACACGAAGAGATACGTCTGTTTGCAACTCAGCTTGCAAACGTTCTTCAACTTTACGAGATGTCACCCATTTTCCTTCACGACCAGCAAATGGTGAGTTGTTGACCAAGAAAGTCATTTGAAGAGTTGGCTCATCGATGTGAAGAACTGGCAATGCCTCAACTGCATCTGTAGGAGTAATGGTTTCCCCAACGAAGATATCTTCCATACCTGATACGGCAATCAAGTCACCCGCTTTGGCTTCTTGGATTTCACGACGTTCCAAACCAAAGAAACCAAAGAGTTTTGTAACACGGAAGTTCTTGGTTGTACCATCGAGTTTAGAAAGGGTAACTTGGTCTCCAACCTTTACTGTCCCACGGAAGACACGTCCGATACCAATACGACCAACGAAGTCATTATAGTCCAAGAGTGACACTTGGAATTGAAGAGGCTCATCTGAGTTATCAATCGGAGCTGGGATGTGGTCAATAATGGTGTCAAAAATTGGCGCCATCGTCTTTTCTTGGTCTGCTGGATCATCTGACAAGGAAGATGTTCCGTTGATCGCTGATGCATAAACGACTGGGAAGTCAAGCTGGTCATCATCCGCACCAAGCTCGATGAAAAGTTCCAAGACTTCATCTACTACTTCTGCTGGACGAGCTGATGGCTTATCGATTTTGTTAACGACAACGATCGGCACAAGGTCTTGTTCCAAGGCTTTTTTCAATACGAAACGAGTCTGTGGCATAGTCCCTTCGTAAGCATCTACGACCAAAACAACACCATCAACCATTTTCATGATCCGCTCAACTTCTCCACCGAAGTCCGCGTGTCCTGGCGTGTCCATGATATTAATACGAGTTCCGTTGTAGGCAACTGCTGTATTCTTCGCAAGGATTGTAATTCCACGCTCTTTTTCAATATCGTTTGAATCCATAGCACGCTCAGCTAATTCTGTACGTGCATCAAGTGTTTCAGATTGTTTTAGTAATTCGTCAACAAGGGTTGTTTTCCCGTGGTCGACGTGTGCGATAATCGCGATATTACGGATATCTTCTCTTAATTTTGTCATGATTTCCTCTATTGTATTCAAAAATTTATTTTCTAACTGAACGATTATACCACAATTTTAGGTAAATGACTTAACTCAAGTAAGTGTAAATGTTTTCAAAAGAAAATTCATGATTTCTCTTTTCTTTTCAAAAATCCCGACTTGTGATAAGATAAGCTGGTATGCGTTTAGATAATTTATTGGCCCAGGAAAAAATCAGTCGAAAAGCCATGAAACAGGCTCTTCTGAAAAAAGAAATCTTAGTAGATGGAGGCCCTGCTACTTCCCTTGCACAGAATATCGATACAGGATTGCAAGAGCTGATTTTTAAAGAAAGAAAAATCCAAGGGTATGACCACACCTACCTCATGCTTCATAAGCCAACTGGTGTCGTAACAGCAAGCAAGGACAAGAAACTGCCAACAGTCATGGACCTACTGCCTCAACACCTACAGTCGGAACAGCTCTATGCAATTGGTCGACTGGATCGAGACACAACAGGTCTTCTTCTCTTAACCGATAATGGCCCTCTTGGTTTTCAACTTCTCCACCCTCAATATCATGTCGATAAAACTTATCAAGTTGAGGTGAACGGCTTGCTCACACCAGATCACATCCAGCAGTTCAAAAACGGGATTGTCTTTCTTGATGGAACTATTTGTAAACCTGCTCAGCTTGAGATTCTATCTTCAAGTTCTAGTCTCAGCCGAGCCAGCATCACCATCTCCGAAGGGAAATTTCATCAGGTCAAGAAGATGTTCCTCTCAGTTGGTGTCAAGGTCACTGCCCTCAAACGAGTTCAGTTTGGGGATTTCACATTAGATTCAGAGCTAGCAGAAGGTCAATACCGCTCCTTGAACCAAGAGGAATTGGAAGTCATTAAAAACTATTTAGAGAAAAGTGGATAAAATAAAAAAGCTTTAAATCTAAAGCTTTTTTATTTTTTGCTTATCTAAAAACTACTGCGACGGCTACAATCCAGTTAAGAACAGAAACTACAATCCCTACGATATTGAGAATTCTTTCTGTTTTATAGTCTAGTTCAGATTCTTTTTGATGTGAACTAGCTAAGACCAATCCTACGATACCCAAAATCAGACCTACTATTGGAGATAACAAACCAAGGACGATAGATAGGATACCTAAAACTAATGAAGGTTTTTTCTTTTCTTGCATAGTAAAAACTCCTTAAATTTAATACAAATTAATTATACCATAATACGCTAGCTTTATCTATCATTCGACAGCTTTTTATATAAGATTAGCTAGTCTTGACCTTTCCTGTCCAAGAATCCAATCCGTAAGATAGGATATAAATTTCTGAGAAACCTTGTTTTTTCAAGAAAAGTGCTGCATTGGTTACACGTTGCGCACGTTGGTTTTCATATAGAAGGACAGGTTTATCCTTGCGAAGAGCTGCAAGACTTGTCTTCAATTGATTTGAAGGAATATTACGAGCTCCGAGGATGTGTTTTTTGTGGAAGTCAGCTGGATCACGCAAGTCAATCAACTGACCGGTACGAATCAAAGACTCAAACTCTGCATTGTCTACAATTTTTGCCGCACGACGAATACGAAGATAGTTGTAACCCATCCATGCCAACATCGCCACTATAAGTCCCCATAATACCCAAGTTACCATAATACTTAATCTCCATTTTTTTCTAAATAGTCTAATTCTAGTTTGTGCTCTCTACGCAAAATTGCTTCTGCTTCAAGATAATCCAGCTTGTCCATCAAGCCTGCATCATAGATACGAGAAAGTTCTATCTTCATTAGTTCAATGTCATAAAGACGTTTGCCCATATAGACAAGAATACCGAACTGTTTGAGAAATTGTTGCACATCGTAGAGTGTTTTCATAGCTTTCATTCTAGCAAATAATCAGATTTTTTTCAATAGTTCCCAGGGAAGATTCCCTTTTTACTGCTTACTAATTTTCTTAATACTCTGATGGAGAAGATACCCAACAATCATTCCAACAAAATTCTGCAACAAATTGTGAGGAATATCTGTCAGAGCTACACCCCAACCTTTCATCCAAGAAGTCGCACATGCATAACCGGCTACCATGACAAAAGTTGCCAAAACTAATCCAAGCCATTGCCATTTCCCTTTAAAACCTGCAAAGTAACCCTGCAAGCCATGGAAAAGCAAGCTGAAGAACATCCAATGAGGATAACCTGAAATCAAGTCAATAATGAAACCTCCTAGCCCTCCGACAACGGCTCCTTCCCGGCGACCATAATAAAAAGCGGTGAAGAAGATACCAGCATCTAAAAGAGTTAAGATTCCTGTTTGAGTTGGGATTTTTACAATATAACCTAAAACTACCGATAGGGCAGTCAGTATTGATAATAGGGCGATTTTACTTGTTTTGGTTTGCTTCATACTGTCTTACTCCATATTGATCTGCTTGTGCGATAGCACGGTAAACAAAGGCTTTAGAACTCTCAACCGCAGGTAATAGCCCCTCTCCCTTGACTAACTGGCTGGCAATGCTTGAGGCAAAGGTACATCCTGCACCAGCATTTTGTCCTTGGATGACTGGATTTTCCAAAACTGTAAAGTTCTTTCCATCATAAAATACATCTAATGCCTTATCTTGACTGAGACGATTTCCACCCTTGATAATCACTGCTGGCGCACCCAAGTCATGTAATTTCTGCGCTGCATCCTTCATATCGTCCAAGGTTTCAATCTTTTGGCCTGCAAGCAATTCTGCCTCAGGTAGATTGGGTGTAATGACAGACACATAAGGGAAAAAGCGAATCAATTCTTGACAGAGCTCGCTGACAGCAACGTCGTGCGTTTCCTTACAAACAAGAACAGGGTCCAATACAACAGGCACTTCTGCACGGTCCTTGATAAAATTGAGAGCTTTCTCAGCAACACCGACAGTCGGTAAGAGACCAATCTTAATCCCTCCAAAGTCCACGTTCTTAAGACTATCCAACTGTTGTTGGAAAATAGTTTCATCTGTCGGAAAGACTTCAAAACCATTTTCCGTTAAGGCAGTCAAGCAGGTCATAGCCACAAAACCATGCAAACCATTCAAAGTATAGGTCGCAAGGTCAGCTGCCAATCCACCACCACTAAAAATATCATTTCCTGAAAGTGCTAAAATACGATTATTCTTCATAACGAATCTCCTTCAAATATAAACCATTAGGTGCTGCAGTTGGACCTGCCAACTGTCTGTCTTTTTTCTCCAAGATGAGGTCAATCTGCTCAATAGGCATCCGATTGTTGCCTATTTTAAGCAGTGTTCCAACCATATTTCGAATCTGCTTATAGAGGAAACCATTGCCAGAGAAGGTAAAGGTCAAAAACTGACCGGTTTCATCCACCCTAAGGCTAGCTTCCGTGATCGTTCTTACCTTGTCCTCCACGCTAGTTCCTGATGCTGTAAAACCAGTAAAGTCATGTGTCCCCTCTAGTTTTTTTACAGCAAGCTGCATCCGCTCCACATCTAGTGGATAGGGATAATGGGTGGCATAATGACGACGCATGGGATTTTTAGGACGCCCCCTATCCACGATAAACTCATAGGTCTTGCTGTGTTTGGCATAACGACAATGAAAATCATCAGCCACTATCTCAATCGAAATCACATCGATGTCTTCAGGACTTTGGGTATCGAGAGCAAAACGAAGTTTCTCCTCATCCATCTGATAGGGAAGATCAAAGTGGATAACCTGCCCTAAGGCATGGACCCCACTGTCCGTTCGCCCAGCACCATGAATGGTAATGGACTGACCTTTATTTAATTTGGTTAAAGTTTTTTCAATTTCTTCTTGGACACTACGCGCGTGTGGTTGCCGCTGAAAACCAGCGAAGGCGTAGCCATCATAGGAAATGATTGCTTTATATCTAGTCATGTATCTATTTTATCAAGAAAATTTCTCTGCAACAAGTTTGAAAACCAAAAATTGTACGGGTGCAGTTTTAGATATCAACTAGTCCTTACCTCGATTTTCTCATTATATATTTTCGTACAGGTTCTTCAACTATTTGAACGATTTCAAATCCTTCTTTTTGGTAAAGTTTCTGAGCTCTTTGATTTGCCTCGTAGACATTCAGAGAAATACTATCTATGTCTCCATTTTCAAAGACCAAACTAACAAATCTCCTTAAAGCCTGGCTACCTAAGCCTTGCCCCTGTTTCTGAGGATTGATAAAAAATCTCCCGATATGAAGATTCCTGTCTTCTAGCCTGATTATCTGGATAAGCCCCACAAACTCTTGTCCATCAAAGATTGAAAAAATTCCTTCCAAATCTTGCAAGACTTGAATGGTCAAGGGAAAAGAAATCATTGTTCCCATCCATTGTTCTTGAAAAGCTTTGCCAAGAGAGTTGGACCACTGACAAATGAGTTGAGCATTTTCTAACTGAAGTCCTTTTTCAAAGTGAATTTTCATATTTGCTATTAAAACTTCTCCTATATCCAACTATTATACTATTTCTCCCTTTTTTTCACGAATGAATAAGTATGATTCATTTTTATTTTTTTCTTGTTGGAACTATTCTTGCTTCCTTTCTAGGCTTGGTCATTGATCGCTTCCCTGAGCAGTCTATTGTTTTCCCTGCTAGTCACTGTGATTCTTGTCAGACTCGCTTGAGACCACTGGATTTGATTCCATTTCTCTCACAGGTATTCAATCGCTTTCGTTGTCGCTATTGCAAGTCAAGCTATCCTGTCTGGTATGCTTTCTTTGAGTTGTCCTTGGGACTGCTCTTTCTAGCTGAGTCTGTGGGATTTTTAACTTTGGGGCAAGTCATCTTGATAACTGCCGGCTTGACTTTGGGCATCTACGACTTTCGTCATCAGGAATATCCCTTGCTAGTCTGGCTGACCTTTCACCTAATTCTCATGGTTTCCTGTGGTTGGAATCTAGTCATGATTTTCTTTCTTATTCTGGGAATTTTAGCTCACTTTATCGATATCCGCATAGGTGCAGGGGATTTTCTCTTTCTAGCCTCTTGTGCTCTTGTTTTTAGCCTAACCGAGATGCTGATTTTGATTCAATTTGCTTCCACAACTGGCATTCTAGCCTTTCTCCTACTAAAGAAAAGGGAAAGGCTTCCTTTCGTGCCTTTCCTCTTACTGGCTACTTGTGTGATTATTTTTGGTAAGCTACTGCTTATAGGATAGTCAGGCCCTCTATGAGGGCTTTTATTTTATCGTCCTATTCCTTAGATAACCTTTTCAATGAAGTTTCGTATGGTTGATAATCCATCTGGTGTTCCTATACTTTCTGGATGATATTGAAAGCCATAGATAGGGAGCTTCTTGTGTTGAAAACCCATGATAACCTGATCGTCTATCGCACGAGCGGTAACTTCAAAGTCTGCGGGTAATTCCTCCACCATAAGACTATGGTAACGCATGACTGAACAGTTATTTTCTATACCCTGATAAAGAATGGATGGGGCTTCAAATTGGAGCTGACTTTGTTTACCATGCATGACCTTTGGAGCCAAACCTAGTTTTCCACCAAAAGCCTCTGCAATAGCCTGATGTCCCAAGCAAATCCCCAAAATTGGCTTTTCCCCAGCAAAATCTCGAATCATATCCTCCATTTTTCCAGCATCAGCTGGCCAACCAGGTCCAGGAGAAAAGACAAGAGCTCTTGCCTTTTCTGCTACTTGATAGAGACGAGGATCGTCGTTTCGCAAGACCTCAACAGAAGAAAAAGTTCCGATATATTGAGCTAGATTGTAGGTAAAAGAATCATAATTATCAATCAATAAAATCACAATTTTCTCCCTTTAATCTTGGAATGATTAGTTATTTTTAGCTTCAAGATAATCTGCAATGGCAGCTACGTCCTTGTCTCCACGACCTGAGACATTGATGATGATAATCTCATCCTTGCTTAGTTTTGGTGCACGTTTGACTGCTTCAGCGATAGCGTGTGAACTTTCAATCGCTGGAATAATACCTTCAGTCTTGCTAAGTAAGAGCAAGGCTTGGACAGCTTCTGCGTCTGTTGCTGCAACATACTCGACACGACCAGAGTCTTTAAAGAAGGCATGTTCTGGACCAACCCCTGGATAGTCCAAACCAGCTGAGATAGAGTAGACTGGAGCAAGTTCTCCATCTTCCTTAAAGACTGCATAGGTTTTCATTCCATCGACGATACCTACACTACCTTTGGTCATAGTTGCTGCGTGTTTATCAGTATCTAGACCATGACCAGCAGCCTCTACCCCGACCAATTTCACTTCTTCATCAGCTACATACTGTGAAAAGGCACCGATGGCATTAGAACCACCACCTACACAGGCAATAACGTAATCTGGCAGGCGCCCTTCTTTTTCCAAGATTTGACGACGAGATTCTTCACTGATGACTTTTTGGAATTCATGAACAATCGTTGGATAAGGGTGAGGGCCCACAGCAGAACCTAAAACGTAGAAGGCTTCAAGGTCATTCATCCAGGCTCCAAAGGCTGCATCAACCGCATCCTTCAGTGTACGTGTTCCTGTTTCAACTGCGTGAACAGTTGCTCCCATCATCTCCATGCGGAAGACATTGAGACGTTGACGCTCCACATCTTCTGCCCCCATGTAGACGTCACAAGCCATACCAAACTTAGCTGCAGCAGCTGCAGTCGCAACGCCGTGCTGACCAGCTCCTGTTTCTGCAATGACACGTTTTTTACCCATGCGTTTAGCAAGAAGGATTTGTCCCAAAACATTATTAAGCTTATGTGAACCAAGGTGGTTCAGGTCTTCACGCTTGAGATAAATCTTAGCTCCACCTAGGTGCTCTGTCAAACTCTCTGCATAGTATAACGGTGTTTCACGACCTGAATAGTCCTTCAAGTAATGGCGAAACTCAGCTAAAAATTCTGGGTCATCCTTGTATTTTTCAAATGTCACTTCCAATTCATCTAGCAAAGCCTGAATTGGTTCTGGTACAAAACTACCACCAAATTGTCCGAAATATCCTTTTGTTGTCATAAATTTTTCCTCCTTCTGTATGAATCCGACTTTTTGTTTGCTTTTAGTAGTAGGCAAGAAGCTGTAGATAGAACTCAAGTTCATCAAAGCGACTTAACGCCCTAATAAAAGATAAACAAAATGACGGATAGAAAAAGCCCACACACGGAATATATTTCCATGTGAGGGCGTTTGTAACGCGGTACCACCTCAATTGTAAAGAGACTATCCCCTTTACATCTCTGCCTTGTCTAACAACAAGTTGCACTGTAAGGTGTGCCTACCGAATTTTCATTGTTTCAAATTCATTTTTCAAATCAGCCCAATTTCACTAGTTCCAACCACCTGTTCGCAGCAACCACAGGCTCCCTGAAGATTAAAAATAATTACTTTTCTGATTTGTTGAAATTATTATATGTCATTATCTATTCTTTGTCAATGATTTTTAAACGATTATTTTGAAGAAGCAAGAATTTCTTCAGAAACTCTAACAAAAGTCTCAATGATATAGTCTACTTCTTCATCCGTTAATTTCGTGTGAAGCGGTAATGTAATTTCATTTTCAAAGAAAGCATAAGCTCGCGGATAATCTGCCATGTCAAAGCCAAGATTCTTATAGGCTGTCAAAAGCGGAAGCGGTTTGTAATGGACGTTACTTGCGATTCCAGCTTTGGCCAATTCTTGAATGATTTGGTTACGTTGTTCGAGACTTGCTCCTTCTACATGGGTGATGTAGAGGTGACGACAAGATTCGACCGTAGCAGTTTCATGTACTAATGGGTGAATACGAGTCCCTGCAAAACCACGGTCATAGCGTTCCACGATGTCCTTACGACGTTGTAGTAGCGCAGGGTAACGATCCAATTGAACCAAACCAAGCGAAGCCATGATATCTGTCATATTGCACTTGTAGGCAGGAGTTACGATATCGTATTCCCATGAACCTAGTTGCATCTTAGCAAGTGCATCTTTGGTTTGACCATGAAGAGATAGGATTTGGAATTCCTTGTACATTTCTTCATCGTCAATTGCTGGATTTGCTTTCCAAGTTGCACTTCCCCCCTCTGCAGTTGTGAAATTCTTAACTGCGTGGAAGGAGAATGATGTGAAGTCTGCAATTGAACCGGCTGGTTGTCCCTTGTAGCTTGAACCCAAAGCATGGGCACTATCAGAGACAATCACGATACGGTTAAAAGCTTTTTGCCACTTACTAGCAGCTGTAAATAGGTCACGTTTCTTCTCTACAACTTGAAACAAACGGTCATAGTCACAGATGATACCTGCTAGCTCAACTGGGATGATAACCTTAGTCTTCTCTGTGATAGCTTGCTCCAGTTGGTCATAATCCATCTCAAAAGTATCTTCTTGGATATCAACCATAACTGGTGTCGCACCTACGTGAGTGATGACACTACATGATGCTGTATAAGTCATAGCTGGAACGATAACTTCATCGCCAGGCCCTACTTCAAGAACGCGCAAGATCAATTCAAGAGCTGCTGTTGCAGAGTTGAGGCAGACAGTCTTAGGTGTCTGAGTATAGAGAGACAAACGACGTTCCAATTCTTTTGTTTTTGGACCTGTTGTGATCCAACCAGAACGAAGGGTATCTGCTACCTCAGCAATTTCAGCTTCGGTAATATCAGGTGGTGAAAATGGAATATTATACTTGGTCATTGATTTACTCCTTTTACTGTATTCACTCTTGTGACTACTTATTTTAAAACTTCAAATACAGTCTGGAACATGATCTTGATATCTCCGAAGAAATTAAAATCACGTAGGTAGGCTAGGTTAAAGTGCATTTTTTCTGGAAGGACTCTTTCCACATAAGCCTGGTCAACAGTCATACCTTTTGCAGTCATTTGACTGATGATGGCATCCTCATCCTTATAGTTAATGCTTGCAAGAGAAGTAATCCCTGCAGGTAAGAGCAAGGTCGCCATCATTTCAGGGCTATATTGCTCTGTGTAGCGTGGTACTTCTGGACGAGTTCCCACAAAGGACATCTCTCCTTTGAGGACATTTACCAGTTGCGGCAATTCATCCAAACGGACACGTCGAATGAAATTTCCAACTTTTGTGATACGGCTGTCATTTGCAGAAGTTACCAGACTCCCTTTCTTGTCCGCATCCGTTACCATGGTCCGGAATTTCCAAATCTTGAAATGTCGGTTGTACTGGGTTACCCGCACTTGCTTGTAAATAACTGGACCCTTGCTATCGAGCTTGATCCAAATGCTTAGAATCAGAAATAAGGGTGAGGTCAAGATTAACAAGACTAAGGCTAAAAATAAATCTAGACAACGCTTGAGAATCAGTGAGCCTTTTCTTCTAGACACAAGCTGGTAGTATGGTTTTACCTCGCTCAATTGCATTTCTTGAGGTAGTTCATCCCATTTCAGCATGCACATTCTCCTCTGTTTTTATAGATAATCTTTATTAACATTCTACATTATACCACAAAATGAAAGAGGCGGTATAAGAAATCTGTGTTTTAAAGGAATTCTCCCTCAGGACAGAGCACCTGCCTGCAAACTATACATCTTGTGATAGGTTCCACCCAATGCTAGGAGGTCCTCGTGGCTTCCACTTTCAATGATGCGTCCCTTATCAAGGACATAGATGCAGTTAGCGTCTTGAATGGTAGAAAGACGATGGGCGATGGCAATGGTGGTCCGACCTTGTCTCATCTTAGCTAGAGAATTTTGGACCAGAGCTTCTGTTTCAGAGTCGATATTGGCTGTTGCTTCATCCAGAATCAGGATTTTAGGTTGACTGGCAACAGTTCTAGCAAATGCAAGAAGCTGACGTTGACCGGTTGAAAAACTCGAACCACGCTCAGATACAGGAGCATCATAACCTAAAGGAAGATCTTGAATGAAGGAATCTGCATCGACAAATTCTGCTGCAGCCTTGACTTGGTCATCGCTGATATCTTGGTACATGGCGATATTGGACTTAATGGTCCCATGATAGAGGAAGGGGTCCTGTAGAACCAAACCGATGTTTTTTCTCAACTCCTCTTGACTATACTCTCGAATATCCACACCATCTATGAGAACTCGTCCTGACTGAAATTCATAAAAGCGCATCAGAACATTAATGATAGAAGATTTACCCGATCCCGTATGACCGACAAAGGCGATGGTTTCACCTTTATTGACGGTAAAGGAAATATCATCTAGAATTTGATGCTTCCCATCATAAGAGAAGGACACATGCTCAAAGCTGATATTTCCTTCTTGAATCTTGGATTGACCATTTTCTTGGACAGGTTCATAGTTGGTCTCATCGATGAGTGCAAAGACACGACCTGCTGACACCATGGATGTCTGAAGAGTAGAAAAGTTTTGCGTTACCTCGATAAGAGGATCAAAGAGACGATTGATGTACTGGATAAAGGCATACATGGTCCCTGCGGTTATTCCTAGATAAAGTCCGCGATAGCCAAAATAAGCCATCAAAACCGCATATCCCAACAGCTTCAACAAACTCATAGCTGGACGTAAAAAGAGAGAGTCCAAGGCTACTGAACGGTTAGCGTAGACTAGGTGTTCCTGGTTTATCTCATCAAACTCTTCTTGCAGACGTTTTTCTTGATTAAAGGCTTGAATAATACGAATTCCTTCGATATTTTCTGCCAGTTTACTGTTAATGTCTGACAGTAGACTTCTGGTTTTTTCAATGACCTTGACAGATTTTTTACGGTAGAGATTGACCAAAAGGTAAATCAAAGGCAGAAAGAGCAAGACTAAAGCAGTCAGACGATAGTCCAGAACTAACATGGTATAAAGGGTCGTCACGAATATAAAGACTGCTGAGATAAAGCTTGACAAGATCCCCGAAAACATATCACTGATAGTCTCGGTGTCATTTGTCAAGCGAGAAACGATAGAACCTGCAGGTGTTTTATCAAAGTAAGACATGCCTAGCCTCTCCATATTGGCAAAGGCATCACGTCGAATATCTCTAACGATGCTGTAGGACACGCGCGCAAAAAGGAGATTCCCCACATATTGGACAATAGTTTGAAGAATATAGAGACCATAGTAAACCAACAAAACTGTAACCGCAAGCTGATTGAGGTTGCTTAGATACTGGTCAATAAAGTGCGAAGCAACCAAGGGGATAACACTCTTAATAACAGTCGTCGCAAGGAGAAAAGCAAGGGCTAAAAAGGTGAGGAGACTATAGGGCTTGAGATAGGACAACAAACGCTTCAATACAGTCCACTGTTCTTGTTTATTCCGCATCTTCTTCTCCTTTCATTTCTAACTGTTGAGACTGGTAGGTTTGGGCATACCAACCATCCAAGGCTAGTAAGTCTTCATGCCTACCTCGTTCAATGATGCGACCATCCTGCATGACCAAAATCAAATCTGCATGAACAACTGCACTGAGACGATGGGCAGTGATGATAGTCGTTTTATCTTTGCGAGTTGCCTTGAGATTATCAATGATTGCGAACTCTGTCTTAGCATCCACCGCTGACAAGGAATCATCTAAAATCAAGATATCGGGATTTAAGATCATAGCCCGACTCATAGCCAGACGTTGTTTTTGTCCACCAGATAGACTGACACCCTTTTCGCCGATAACTGTATCAAATCCCTGAGGCATGTCTTGAATATCTTGATAGACTTGAGCCAACTTCGTCGCTTCTTCTACTGCTGAGAAAGGCAGGTCGGGATTCCCAAAACGAATATTATCTAAGATAGAACTAGCAAACAGAAATTGGTCCTGTGGCACGTATCCCATCAAACTACGCAAGTCAGCTAGTCGGTAGTCGCGAATATCGTGACCATTTAGATAAATGGCCCCTTGGTTAACATCATGCTCACGTAGGAGCAACTTAATCAAAGCTGTTTTCCCTGAACCAGTCTGTCCAACCAAGCCCAGAGTTTGCCCTTTTTCGAGACTAAAGTGTATATCTCTCAGCGTCTCTTCGTCTTCAAAGGCAAAATAATCAATAGCATAGTCCAAGCATCCATTTTCAATCCCGTCAAGTGGGGATTCTGGGTCTTTCACAGGTGATTCTTGAGATAAGAGGCTCTCAATCCGTTGATAAGAAACCTTCCCTCTTTGAGTAATATTAAAGAGGAAACCAATCGCCATCAAAGGCCAGACCAACATATCCAAGTAAGATATAAAGGTGACCAGATTTCCGACAGTTACCTGTCCTGCTTGCACCATAAAGGCACCAACTAAGAGTGTTAAGGCATAGGAAGAACCAACAAAGAGTAGAACCATGGGGTCAAAGAGACTATCATATTTCATGGTTTGCAGATTCTTTTGGAAGGTCAAATCATTGACTTCCTGGAAAGATGCCAACTCATCAGACTGATATCCGAAGGACTTGGTTACCTTGATACCAGCTACAGATTCTTGAACTTTATTGTTGAGTTCAGAAAAGGCTGCTTGGGATTCTCCGAAAGCCTTATGGGTCTTTCTCCCCAGACGACTAGTCGCATAGGCCATAAATGGCAAGGGAATGATGGCAACCAAGGTCATTTGCCAAGAAATGCTAAAGAGCATGGTCAACAGAGTCACCAAGGCTGTGATAGAGGCATCCACTGCCGACATGACACCACCACCTGCTAGACGAGTCAGAGCATTGATATCATTGGTTGCGTGAGCCATCAAATCTCCAGTTCGATAATTCTGATAAAAAGCAGGAGACATCCTTGTAAAATGCTCAAATAGTCTTGAACGCATGATTTGCCCAAGTCGGTAGGAGGTTCCTAGGATATACATGCGCCAAACATAACGCAGATAATACATCCCAAAAGCAGCTAGCAAGAGATAAAAGAGATAAAGCAAGAGCTCATCTTGTGTTAATTTCCCAGAAGTGATGGCATCAATCACTCGTCCCATGACCATAGGTGGGATGAGGTTGAGCACAGAAACCAAAATCAGAGCTACAATTCCAACTAGATAACGGCGTTTTTCTAATTTAAAAAACCACCAAAGTTTTTGGATGATGGACATAGTATTCCTTTCTAATGACAAATGGAAACCTGAGGCGACTACCTCAGGTTTTTCTTATTCATAGGTGACAACACTTACTTGAAATTTGTCATACTCATCAATAAAGATATTCATAGGAGAAACATTTCATTCATGTTCAATCCTTTACATAAATCATTCTTTATTATATAGGAATGACCTGGATTTTTCAAACTATACGCTGGGGAAATACTTCTTTTTCTGGTATAATATTGTCTATAATCTGAATGAAAAGGTAAACATTATGAAATTGATCTCATGGAATATTGATTCCCTCAATGCAGCATTGACGAGCGACTCTGCGCGTGCGAAATTGTCACAAGACGTCCTCCAAACCTTGGTAGCCGAAGATGCTGATATCATCGCTATCCAGGAAACCAAGCTTTCAGCTACAGGACCTACTAAAAAACATCTCGAGGTGTTAGAAGAACTCTTCCCTGGGTATGAAAATACTTGGCGTTCCTCTCAAGAACCTGCTCGTAAAGGCTATGCTGGAACTATGTTCCTCTATAAGAAAGAACTCACTCCAACGATCAGCTTTCCAGAAATCGGTGCTCCTTCTACCATGGACTCTGAAGGTCGCATCATCACTTTAGAATTTGATACATTTTTCGTGACTCAGGTCTACACACCTAATGCTGGTGACGGCCTCAAACGTTTGGAAGAACGTCAAATCTGGGATGTCAAATATGCGGAGTACTTGGCAGAACTAGACAAGAAAAAACCTGTCCTAGCAACTGGGGACTACAACGTTGCCCACAAGGAAATTGACCTTGCTAACCCAGCAAGCAACCGCCGTTCACCAGGTTTCACAGACGAAGAACGTGAGGGATTTACAAACCTTTTAGCCAAAGGATTTACAGATACCTTCCGCCATATCCATGGCGACGTTTCAGAACGCTACACTTGGTGGGCACAACGCAGCAAGACTTCAAAAATCAACAACACAGGCTGGAGAATCGACTACTGGCTCACTTCTAACCGTGTGGCAGATAAGGTTACCAAGTCAGACATGATCGACTCAGGCCCACGCCAAGACCACACACCGATTGTCTTGGAGATTGAACTGTAAGGAGAAAGCTAATGGACTATCAAGCTGTCATTCCTGAATTTGTAGTATCCGACATCGAAAAGTCACACCACTTCTACTGTGACTTGCTGGGATTCTCTGTCGAATACGAGCGTCCAGAGGAGAAATTTCTCTTCCTCTCGCTTGAAGACTGCCAACTTATGCTAGAAGAAGGCAGTACAGAAGAATTAGGCCAATTGACTTATCCTTTCGGACGCGGTGTCAATATTTCCTTTGGCATCAAGGATGTCCCTAGTCTCTATCAAAAACTGCTGGAAGCTGATTATCCCGTCCATCGTCCGCTGACAAAAAGAAAATTTCGAGTGGGGGATAGCTTTATTTATCCCCATGAATTTGCAATTTTAGACCCAGATGGCTATTTTTTAAGATTTAGTGAATAGGATAATCGAGCACTTCAGTGGAAAAAATAAGAAAAGAGGCAGATGCCTCTTTTTTATGTTGGTGAAAACAAAATAACAATTATTGAAAAATGAGAATAAAAGCTCACCTATTCAAATATATGGGTTTCATAGCCCACAAAATCATCAGCATCAAGAACTATTTCACCATTCTTATACTTTTCTCTCACAATACGTTCTGCCTCATATTCAGTTTCAGCTTCTATACTGACTAAACTAGTTAGAGTTTCAGTAATTTCTATAGTATACTTTTTCATCTTAAGTTTCTCTCCAATAACTCACTTATTAGTAATAATCTATGTTTTGGACTTTCCAACCACTCTGGTAATTCATCTCCATATTCCCAGCTATATTTTTTATTCAATAAAGAAAGTTGTTCCTCATCACCAAATTCTATATTTGCAGATATCCATTTCACACAATCAGGGTCTGATAAAGTATAGACCATTATACTTAAGTTTTCATAATTACTCTCTGTTTCATAATCAGACCAGATGACTTTTAAGAAATCATACACCTCTTCAGGTGCAATAAGTTGTTTCGTTTTCATAATTTCCGATACTTTCCTCTACCTTTAAATTCTATTATTTCTTTATCTCTTAGTATTTGAAGCTGTTGCCGAATTTTTTCTTTGATATGATTGTTCTTAACAAAGATATTTTTTAAGTCATCTTCAAAACGATACATATCTTCAAGAGTAAATTCTAAACCCTCTATCTTATCTATACAATTTAGAATTTCTATTGTCCATCCTCTTGATGAAAGAGAATCCTTCCTTAAAAATAAACTTTGCTTAAATTCTTTTGTAACTTTTTCGGGATCTCTAACTTGCCCATTTTGCACAAGAAATATCCTCCCTTTGGAAGGGACTTGCGACAAATCAATGTTACAACCAATCCAGCCTGCTCGTATAGCAGTGGGCGCTAGTGGTTTCCTTTTAATAATTGATTTCGGTGTAACAAATTGTTTCGGAAGGACAAGAAAATTATCTACCTCAAAATTTTTTGTGTAAGTTAAAAAAAAGAAGTTAGGATTATTATCTGCTTGTACACGCTCCATCATTGTTGCATAAGCACCATCATTGATTGTTGATGAGAAATTTCCTTTTTTACTTTTTAGCTCAAACTCCTCACTACAGTGATGACAGAAAAAATCTGCTACAGGCCGATTGTTTTCAAAATGATTTAACGATTTCTTTCCACAATTGGGACAATAAGATTGACGATAAACCCAGTCCTCTGTTAAGATACGAGACTTTTGGCTATTACTTTTATAAATTTCTACTAATTCTAAATTAAACTGTAAATTCATTAAAAATTTCCTCACACAAATGAGAATTCACTTGATATTAGCTATTAAAATAAACTAAGATTATTATACCACATATAAGTAACCATTAGCTCGGTATTTCACTGCTCTTATATATTTCTCTGGAACTTCTTTAACAAATTAAAATGAGTAGGATAATTTTTCCTACTCATTCTTTCTTTTATATCCTCACCTGTCTATCTTCAGATCGTTGTCCTGTGACAAACATGGTAAAGGTTGCCTTGCAGACATTTCGGCCATCTTGGTTGGTGATATCTACATCAACGACACAGGTTGTGCGACCTTTATGGACACATTCCCCCTTGATGGTGAGAACATCCCCTAGATTTCCAGCTTTCAAATAGTTGATAGAAGACTGGAGCGTCACACCATCTAATCCAAGCGAAATCACCACAAGTCCACTGATTTGGTCACAAAGGGTAAATAGATAGCCACCATGGGCATTCCCATAGTAGTTTAGGGAAGAGTCCACCACTTTTGTCGTCACCACAACGTGGCCATCTCTCATTTTTTCAATTTCGTAGTTTTCAAAGGCAGCAATAGCGTCAAAGTGAAAATCTTTCATACTTTCCTCCTGATGTTTCAAACGACACTATAATACTACTTTTAAAGACTCTGTGCAAGGGAGAAGCACTTATTCGGGTAAAATCCCAACATGATTTACAAACCGCATAAAGGCCTCTTGTCCTTCTTCTGTTTGCTTGTAAACTCCTGCATCTTCCAAAACACGAGCAAAGATGTTCCCAACAGACTCTTGGACGATTTCAAGCGCTTGGACTTTGTCTCTTAAGTCTGGGTGATTTTCCTTCAACTCATCCGCCCATTCTTGGTGATAATCTGCAACTGAAACATCCTCTCCGACTAGGTAAGCTGCTACTTGCTCCACTTCTTCCTTCAAGCGTGGTGGCAAGATTGCCAAACCCATAACCTCAATCAAGCCGATATTTTCCTTCTTGATATGTTGGACATCCTTATGGGGATGATAGATGCCATCTGGATGCTCTGCTGAGGTTTGATTGTCCCGCAAGACCAAATCCAACTCCAACTGCCCATCTCGTTTACGGGCTATCGGTGTAATAGTATGATGTGCTGTCCCATCGCTTTCTGCCAAAACCTGAACACTTGGATCTGAGTATTGTCGCCAAGCCAGTAAGATTTTCTCAGCAAGGTCCGTCAAATCTTCTTTTGAATCTGAAGTCAATCGAATGACTGACATAGGCCACTGGACAATCCCTGCTTTGATAGTTTCAAAACCTTCAAAGGTAAAGCTCTTCTGCAAAGGAGCTACTTCCATTGGAAAGACATGTCGCCCGCCTTGATAATGATCGTGCGTCAGGATGGAGCCACCCACGATTGGCAAATCAGCATTAGAACCTGCAAAATAACCAGGGAACTGCTCCACAATGGCTAACAAACGTTCGAAACTTTGGCGACTAATGGCCATAGGGCGATGTTGGCTATCTAGGAAAATACAGTGCTCATTAAAGTAAGCGTAAGGCGAATACTGGAAGCCCCACTCCTGCCCAGAAATATCAAAACGTATAATCCGGTGATTGCTTCTAGCTGGATGATTGACACGACCATGGTAGCCTTCATTTTCCATACAGAGCTGACATTGAGGATAGTTACTCGACTTGACCAACTTGGCCGCCGCAATTTCCTTTGGATCCTTTTCAGGCTTCGAGAGATTGATGGTAATCTCCAGTTCCCCGTAGTCAGACGGTACACGATAGGCAATATTCTTTGCGATAGCCTTTAGTTTGATGTAGTCATTCTTCTGACTGAGTTGGTAGAAGTCCGCAATCGCCTGCTCTGGTGACTGGGCATAGGTATCCCAAAAGACACGATTGACCTGACTCGGACAAGGAGTTACCAAGTCCATGAGGTCAGCACCGAGAATCTCACGCGCAGCTTGACTATCTTCAATCGTTTCGATTCGAACGGCTTCCTCGACAAGCTGGTCTTTGAGGTCAATCAAGCTGTCCTGGTCAGCCTCAACGTCAAAAACTCCTTCACCAACCAAGGCCAAGACACGATTGGTCAGATAAATCCGATCCAACTCTTCAAAGCTACTTTCTGCAATGACTTTGGTCACAAATCTTTCTACTAAGGTCACTAGACAACCTCCTTTTGACTAATCAAGAATGCGAGTTCCACCTGCTACTTCAGCGATATAGAAGCTTGGAGCGTAGCCAACGATTTCTTCATAGTGCTTGCCAACAGCTTCCTTGAAGGACTCAACAGCATCTTTTTGAACCAAGGCGATCGCACAACCGCCAAAACCTGCTCCTGTCATACGAGCACCAAGAACACCTTCTTGAGCCCAAGCCGTATGCACAAGGGTGTCTAATTCCAAGCCAGTCACTTCATAATCATGCTCAAGAGAAACGTGAGATGCATTCATCAAACGACCAAATTTGTCCAAATCGCCTGCTTGAAGAGCAGCTTGCGCTTTAAGCGTGCGTTGGTTTTCAAGAACGGCATGGCGAGCACGTTTCAAACGATTTTCATCTTTGATGAGGTAGCTGTATTCATCAAAAATCCACTCGTCCAATTCACCCAAGGTTTGAATATCCAAGGCTACTTGGAGTTCTTCTACTGCTTTTTCACATTCAGCACGACGTTCATTGTATTTAGAGTCCGCAAGTTCACGGCGTTTGTTAGTATTCATGATGACAACGACATTATCCTTCAAATCAAGCGGAACCAAGTCGTACTCTAAAGTATTGGTATCTAGGTAAATAGCACGTTGATCTGCCCCCATACCGATAGCAAATTGGTCCATGATACCAGAGTTAACACCGATAAAGTTATTCTCTGTCAATTTTCCGATTTTAACCAAATCTAAACGGTCCAATTTTAGGTCAAAGAGGTATTCTGCCACGACACCAGTCAAAAGCTCTAAGGATGCAGAAGAAGACAAACCAGCACCATTTGGGATATTCCCAAAGACATAGAAATCAAACCCTTTATCAATCACATGCCCAGCTTCTTGCAAGAAATGAAGAACACCTTTTGGATAGTTGGTCCAGTTGTGTTCTTTCTCAAATTTAAGGTTAGCTAGAGGAACTTCGATAATTCCCTTGTCCTCAAAGTTTGCTGAGTAGAAACGCAAGACTTGGTCATCGCGCTTGCGTGCAGCTCCGTAAGTTCCTAGTGAAATAGCTGCTGGGAAAACATGGCCACCATTGTAGTCCGTATGTTCCCCAATCAGGTTAATACGGCCTGGTGAGAAGAAGGTTTGGTCTGCTTCTTGACCAAAAACAGCAAGAAAGTCCTTGCGAAGTGCATCAGCAGTAAGATGTTGTGTCATATGAATTCTCCTTTGACAATTTTTCAGGTAAAAAAGTTTACCTTGTAATCGTTTTCTTCTATTGTACCCAAGGGTTTTGCTTTGGTCAACATTTTTACCGATATTTTACTAAACTATGAGTAAAAAGATAGAAAAAATATGATATAATAACCTAAAAAGGAGGGGAATTATGGCTACACTCAAAGATATTGCTCAGTTAGCCTCTGTCTCAATCGCAACTGTATCCCGTGTCCTCAATCGCGATCAGAGTCTATCTGTCACAGAAGAAACCCGACATCGTATTTTAACTGTCGCTGAAGAACTAGGTTATACCAAGCATCTCAAAACAGGCGAAAGTCACAAACTGAAACAAAAGATTGCCATTATCCAGTGGGTCAGCGAGCAAGGTGAGTTGGAAGACCTCTACTACTACCAGATTCGACTAGGAATCGAAAATAGGGCACAAGAATTAGATTACGAAATCCTGCGCTATTTCAACGATCAACCTTTTACGCTTAGCGAAGAAGTCATTGGAATTCTTTGTATTGGAAAATTTAGTCAAGCACAGATTGCATCATTTGAAGAATACCAAAAACCTCTAGTTTTTCTAGATAGTGACACCATAGCCTTGGGACACACCTGTGTCATCACAGATTTTAATAATGCTGTTAGACAGGTAGTCGATTACTTTACAGACCACGGGATTAAGAAGATTGGTATCTTATCCGGTCTTGAAACTACTACTGACCAAGAAGAAGTCATCGCAGACAAACGCTTAGGATACTTTAAATCCTATACACAAGAAAAGGGAATTTATAACGATAAATTCATTTTCCAAGGACTATTTACTGCCCAATCTGGATATGACTTGATGAAAGAGGCTATCGAAAAATTAGGAGATAAACTTCCACAAGCCTTTTTTGCAGCTAGTGATAGTTTGGCAATCGGTGCCCTTCGCGCCCTTCAAGAAGCTAGCATCAGCATACCAGAGCGCGTCAGCATTATTTCCTTTAATGATACTATTCTAACCAAGCAAGTGTTCCCACCCCTCTCCAGTATCTCAGTCTACACCGAAGAAATGGGACGCACAGGAATGGATATTCTTAACAGAGAAGTTCTTCATGGACGTAAAATTCCAAGCCTCACTATGCTTGGAACCAAACTAACTTTAAGAGAAAGTACCTTACATTAAGTACAAGAGTTGAATACAAAAAATCCTAATAGAGAACTTCTCCGATCTCTATTAGGATTTTCTTTTTTTAATCCATCACAATCATAGACTTGATAGTCTTGCGTTCATCCATAGCCTTATAAGCTTGGTCGATATCTTTCAGTTTATAGCTTGAAGTAAAGACGCGACCTGGATTGATAGCACCATCAAGAACAGCTTTGAGCAAGAATTGCTTATCGTATGTTGTTGCAGAAGCCGCTCCACCTGCAACAGATATATTTTGGTCAAAGGTGGATCCAAGGGCACGATTATTGTAGTGAGGCACACCAACAATTCCCATACGACCGCCATTATGAAGGACCCCCAGAGCCTGTTCAACAGCCGCCTCAGTACCAACACATTCAAGAGCTGCATCTGCTCCTCCTCCAAGGATTTCACGGACTTTGGCAATCCCTTCTTCACCTCGTTCGGCTACAACGGCTGTCGCACCTGATTCCAAGGCCATTTGTTGACGATCTTCGTGACGACTCATCAGGACAATTTGTGACGCTCCACGCATCTTAGCTGCGATAACAGCACATTGGCCAACAGCTCCATCGCCAATAACGACTACTTTATCTCCTGGTTTCACATGAGCCACACGCGCTGCATGATAGCCTGTCGGCATGACATCAGCTAGAGTCAAGAGAGACTTAAGCATACCTTCTGTGTAGTCAGACGGTTGTCCAGGTATTTTGACAAGTGCCCAGTTGGCAAAGTGGAAACGGATATACTCAGCTTGTACACCACCAGAAAAGTTGTTACCAATGTGTCGGTCACAAGAACCATCAAAGCCCGAACGACAGGCATCACACTGGCCACAACCATGTGTGAAAGGGGCAATGACAAAATCACCGGGCTTGACCGTTGTAATGGCTTCTCCAATTTCTTCAACGATTCCAATCGCTTCGTGTCCACTATTTTTGTGGCCCTCTTTAATATCTGGATTGCGGTAGCTCCAAAGGTCCGAACCACAAACGCAAGCACGAACCACACGGATAATCACATCATCCGCTTCTTGAATACTTGGACGCTTAATCTCTTCAATACCGACCTGACCTGCCTTGGTATAAACTGCTGATTTCATAAAATTTCCTCTCTGTATCTAAGCTTACTTTAAGTATACACTTTTTATGAAGCTTTCGCTCATTTATGCTACGCCTTATCAATGATGATGATCGTGATCATGACTTGCTTCTAACTCTGCCATATTACGCTTATGAGCTCGGTGAGTTGCTACATCTGCATCCACCTCAATAGTGATATTTTGAAAACCCCTCTCTTTGAGCAAGTTTCGTATGGATTCTTTACAACTCTCCATCTGTCCAATCTCTTTGAGACAAACATGAATAATAGCATTTTTTTCCAAACCATCCATAGTCCAGAGATTAAGCTGATTGACGCTAGCAACATGGTCCAATTGCTCCAAATCACTCTTGACTTGCTCGATGTCTACTCCTTCTGGCACAGCATCTAAGAAAATTTTCAGTGTAGACCAAAAACGAGGAATGGCTTTTGACAAGATAAAGAAAGAAATGACAAGCGATAAAAGAGGGTCTAAGATATACCAATCCGTAAATCGGAGAATAATGGCCATCAGGATAACTGCTATCCAACCAAGGGTATCTTCTAGAAAATGCAGGCTAAGAATAGACTCATTCTTTGTTTTTCCTTTACGAACCACTAAAGTCGCTAGCACATTGATCGTAACCGCAATGATTCCAAGCCAGAGGATGCTCTTATCATTAACAGGTTGTGGATCAAAAATTTTTGTGATATTTTCCAAAATGACAAAAATAGATCCTGTCATCAAAATCACAGCTGTTATCAAAGCTCCTAGAAGGCTAAATCGTTTGTATCCCAAGGTGTAACGACTATCCTCTTCACGATTGGAGATTGTTTCTAGAACAGCTGATACCCCAATTGCAACCGCATCTCCCAAGTCATGGACTGAGTCAGCCAGCACAGCACTAGAGCCAAATACTCCACCAGCGATAAACTCGATAATGGCATAACTCAAATTTAAGAAAAAAGCCAGCCAAACAGCACGTTTTGTCTTCATAATACTTAATCCTTTGATATAATGGGAGTGGGACAGAATAAATTTTATAAAAATTTATTCGTATTCCCACCCCCGCAAGGTTGATTAGGTACTCTTTGAAGCTAAAGAGCGAAAAAGAGACCAATCAGCTACTGCGTCAATCATTTATTTCTATAGATATTCTGAGAAATGAGTCTATTATCTCTTCTCTTCATTATCTATTATCCAATACTATCATTAGAAAGGATAGAAGCAAACTGTTCGGTTTGTAAGTTACTGAACAATTTGTTCAAACTGTCTATATGACTACTCAAGATCGTCGCATTACCAAGACTCGCAAAGCTATCTATTCCGCTTTTTTACAATTACTAAATCAAAAAGATTATGAGTCTATCACGGTTCAGGAGATTATTGACCTTGCAGATGTTGGTCGTTCCACTTTTTATAGCCATTATGAAAGTAAAGAGTTACTCCTAGATGAACTCTGTCGTTATCTCTTTCACCATCTTTTTGAACGCGAGGGAAATATTACTATAGAGGCTTACCTGGCACATATCTTTTCACATTTTAAGAAAAATCAAGATCATATCACTAGCCTTCTCTTATCAAAAAATGACTACTTTCTCCGCCAACTGCAAAAAGAACTCAAACATCATGTTTATCCTATGGTCGTCCCATACTTGCAAACAGTTCATCCCAAGATTCCGTCATCCTATCTTCAACACTTTGTCGTTACGAATTTCATCGAGACCTTGACCTGGTGGCTCAAAAAAGGAAAATCTTATAAGGAAGACCAAGTAGTACGATTCTACCTGGATGTCATGGCAATGACAAACAAACAAAAATAAATCATCATTCTAGCTAGAAAGGAAATCTTATGAACTTCGTTATTATTCTTGTTATTTTGATAGCCTTCTTACTTCTTGCTTTTCCTCTTCATCATTTATTGGCTAGCCTTTCAGAATTAAGAAAAGGCAGGAATCCCCTAGGAAATCAGCTTCTCCTTATCGGAAGTATCCTTGCTACCTTATCTATCTTCCTCTACTTCTTTGCTACCTTATCTATCTTCTGCTACTTCTTTTTGCCGATTGTCGCACTATCTATTTGGCTGATTGGCTGTGGTTTGATTTGCTACGGAGCCTATTGGAATGACAAACAGAAAGGAACCTTTAAAAAGTCTCACCATATCATCAGAATTACATTTGCTATAGTATTGACACTTATACTACTTTTATTCTAATACAAAACCCATCTTATCAAAAAAGAAAGATGGGTTTTATGTTAGTATAAAGTCTATTCTACTCTTATTTTTGAAGAATTCCTTCTTGAACCAGAAACTCACGAGCTACTGTTTCGGCTGACCTGCCTTCCACACCGACTTGGTAGTTGAGCTGGCTCATTTGGTCTGCTGTGATTTTACCAGCTAGTTTATTGAGAACTGCTTCTAATTCTGGATGCTTTTCGAGTAATACAGCTTTCATGAGTGGGGCCCCTTGATAAGGCGGGAAGAGTTGCTTATCATCTTCGAGGACCACGAGGTCATAGCGAGCAAGCTCGGCATCTGTAGAGTAGGCATCTGTTATCTGGATATCACCAGACTGGATAGCCTGGTAGCGAAGGGCTGGCTCCATGGTGGAGACTTGTAGATTGAGTCCGTAGACCTTCTGTAAGCCCTTGTTCCCATCCTCTCGGTCGTTAAACTCTAGCGTAAATCCTGCCTTGAGTTGTCCTTCCACCTTTTTCAAATCGGAAATGGTCTTAAGGCCATACTCTTGGGCAATCTTCTTAGGCACCGCGACCGCATAGGTATTCTGATAAGCCATGGGTTTGAGCAATGCTAGGTCGTCTTGTTGCTTGATCCCATCTCGGGCCGCTTGATAGACTGTTTCTGGATCATGACTGACTTGTGGCGCCGGCTTGAGGAGACTTTCGGTCACTGTCCCTGTAAATTCTGGATAGATTGCGATATCCCCTTTTTTCAGAGCTTCATAGAGGAAGGTGGTCTTTCCAAAATTTGGTTTGACGGTCACTGTCATATCCGTATTTTCTTCGATCAAAATCTTGTACATATTGGCTAGAATTTCCGGTTCAGGACCTAACTTACCAGCTATGACCAGGTTTTCTTTTTTGGGTTTGGGAAGAAGACTTGGTGTATAAGAAGCCCCTAATCCGAGGATCATCACAGCAAAGGCCACAAAGATGGTCCGCAATTTGGCCTTTTCCATCCATTTAAGAAGAAGGTTAAAGGCGATGGCTAAGAAGGCAGAAGATAGGGCACCGATCAAAATCAGACTAGCATTATTGCGGTCAATCCCCAGAAGGATAAAGGAACCAAGTCCCCCTGCTCCAATCAAGGCCGCAAGGGTAGCCGTCCCGATAATCATCACAGCTGCTGTCCGAATCCCAGACATGATGACGGGCATGGCCAAGGGAATCTCAAACTTCTTGAGTCGTTCCCACTTGGTCATCCCGAAGGCGACCCCTGCTTCTTCGAGACTAGGGTCAATCCCTTGCAAACCGGTGATGGTATTTTGAAGGATGGGGAAAAGGGCGTAGATGACCAAAGCTGTTAGGGCCGGAAGCGTCCCAATCCCCATGATGGGAATGAAGAGCCCCAAAAGGGCCATAGAAGGAATGGTCTGGAAGATTCCAGCTAACTGTAGAACCCAATTGCTCGCTCTCTTGCGCGTACTTAAATAAATAGCCAGTGGAACAGCCAGAAAAATAGCAAGGAGCAAGGTCAGTAATGACAGTTGCAAATGTTGCCCCAGTGCAGTGATCCAGTCTCCAAAGCGTTCTTGAAAAGTTGCAAGTAGTTTAGACATGGTGAGCACCTCCAAATAAATCCGCAACAAAGTCGTTGGCTGGCTGGGCTAGAATGGTCTCAGCATTCGCCACCTGTACAATCTCTCCTTCTTGTAGCACCGCAATCCGATCGCCTAATTTCAAGGCCTCGTCCGTATCATGAGTCACGAAAATAGTTGTCATACCGAATTCTTTGTGCAAATCTTTGGTAAGAGCCTGTAGTTGCTTGCGCGAAATAGCATCTAAAGCAGAGAAGGGCTCATCCATCAATAGAATCTTTGGTTCTGCAATGATGGCCCTCACAATGCCAATCCGCTGTTGCTCCCCACCTGATAACTCGCTCGGTAAACGATGAGCATAATCTGTAGCGGGCAGACCAACCTTGTCCAAGAGTTCTTCCGTTGTAGAGGCAATTTGCTCCTTGCTCCAGCCCTTCATCTCAGGAATTAAAGCAATATTTTCACCGACTGTTAGATTTGGAAAGAGGGCAATGGCTTGAAGCACATAGCCGATAGACAGACGTAGCTCCCGTTCATCATAGTCCTTGATGCGTTTTCCATCCATGTAGATATTGCCATCTGTCGGCTCCAAAAGGCGATTGATCATCTTAAGCATGGTGGTTTTTCCAGATCCTGAAGGTCCTACCAAGACCATAAATTCTCCCTGCTCAATACGGAGATTGACATCTTTTAAAATATTTGTATCCGTGTAGCGCAGTACTATATGTTTGTATTCAATCATGTTTTTCCTCAATAGATTTTCTGTCTCTAAGAATATCCAGTATGCCACTTGCTGGATGCCCTAGGACTTTTTCGACATCTGTTGAAACTCCAGCTTGTTCCCCAACTTTGATAGCTGTATAGGTACTGACCCAGGCATCGTACTCCCAAGTTTGTGCTGGCCATTTTTTCCGTGACTCATAGGCTTCTTCTAGTGATTCATCTACATACCTGATGGAGTTGCCGGTCTCTCTTGAGAGAAGCGCTACGATTTCTTCCATGGAAAGATCCTCTGACCCTGTTAGATTCAAGGTTTGATTTTCCCATTTTTTAGGATTTAATAGAATTTCTGCTGCAACTCTAGAAGTATCCTTACGAGCAACAGCTGATACCAGGCCACTACCAGCCGGACCACGAATTTCTCCATTCTCAAGCGCAACATCAATCAAGAAATCCAAGTAAAAATTATCTCTTAGAAACGTGTAGGTGAACCCTAACTCCTTGATATAGGCTTCCGTCTGGGCATGATCCCGAGACAAGGTAAAAGTCGCCTGTTCATCTGCCCCATAAAAGGAGGTATAGACGATATGCTTCACCCCTGCTAGCTTTGCGGCATCTAAAAAACTCTTGTGTTCCTTCACACGCTCTGGATTTTCCCGAGCAGAGACCATCAACAAGACATCAATACCCTTTAAAGCTTCAACCACCTCTGGTGTATTGACATACACTATTTTACGAATTTCCGCTGACGCATAGATCTTTGCACGCTCTGGGCTTCGTGCTAAGTGGACGGAAGCAATTCCTTTTTGATCTATAAGATTCGCCACATAGGAACCTAATTTTCCTGTTACCCCTGTAATACCAATCATAACTATTACTTCCTTTCCTTAGACGTCATTTTCTTTAGCCTTTAGATTTGCGATAATACGCTCTTGATAGGCCTCAAATTCTCGGATTTCTTGGTCCGAAAAGCCTTGGTAGAAAATCTCTCCCAGTTCCTTGCTGACACGGTCACCAATTTCTTTTTGTGCCCACCCCAATTCGGTCAAACTAACAAATTTTTTTCGTTTATCTTGAGTGCTAGGTTTTACAGTAACCAATCCCTGATCTTCTAACTTCTTAATCATACTGGTCAGAGTATTGTTAGCTAGTCCTGAAGCAAGAGAGATATCTGTCGCAGTTGCTCGTCCATCTTCTTTTTGCCAAAGGACTGTTAAGATTTTCCCTTGTTCACTGCGGTATTGAGCATCTGCTTCCTTGCTCAGCAGTTTTTGAAAGATACGCCCATTCAACAAACGAATCTGTAGAGCTTGGTAGCCCCCTATCATCTTGTTCATTTCGACTCCTTTTTCTTCTATATAGAACTTTACAGCATTAATTGTAATATTTTCAATTACATCTGTCAACTGTTTCGATATAGAAATAACAAAAACTTCCTACTAAAAAGTAGAAAGCCATCATTTTTATAAAATTAAACAGGAATCACATCAGAACCATTCCTCTTAAAGAAAGTACTATGAGCTAGATAAGGACCGTACTTACGATTTTGACTATAAACCAACCATAAAGGAATGATAAATACTTTTATAAGGTAGACTAAGCAAAAAAGTAAAAAAGAACTAAATCTAAGATCCTTCAACTCAAAAAAATAAAAATAAAAGAAAATTGTAGCATTTAATAGGATATTTAAACCCGTAGCAAAACTAGCTGACATGGTATTCGTTTTAATCTGAGGATTAAAGAGTTTGACAAGAAATAAAGCTAATAAGGAAGTATTATAGATACAAATCGGCTTGTAGTCATGACGATAGAAAACTAAACATTTATGATTATAAAAAATAAGTCCTCTGCTAAAATTACTTGCTTTGTTAATCCAAACATGGGAGACTCCACTAATATCACTCCAAGGAACAAATAAATCTAATCTTCTAAGGTAAATCCCATCCTGTGAAATATAAAATTTCCAAGGAAAAAGAAAATTTATGCCAATGCCAACTAAAATTAAACAAAGAAGGTAATACACTAACTGTGTTTGTTCAAAACTAAATGCGTAATCATAAAATGTTATCGTTTGAAATCCTCGACCAACAATTTGATTAAAGCCTAGAAAAAACAAAACAATTATAAATAAAAGAAATCTATAAAAAATACTACGAAACTTTACACTTTTTGTCATGAATTATGTTCTCCTAAATTATACAACCAACATTTAAAAATTCTATATAATTTTATCTAACAATAGTATACCATTAAATACTCAAAGAATATAAAAATGATAGAAAGAGATATTAAAAATAGAGCCTAACCAAAAACTAAACTCTTTTTCTTTTATTCTTCTTCCACCAAGCGTTTAAACTCCGCTTGGATCTCTGTATTTACTGTTGGCTTTAAGTACATGACACCACCATTCGTTGTTGGCGAATGGAAGACAATCGTTTCTCCTGTATTGCTTATCGCAAAGAAATAACTATGAACATCCGGGTATTTATCCCAATTGCTATAACGCTCTACAATTCGGTACTGGGCATTTCCTAAACCTGTTTCCGAGTTCTCAGCATTCATTTTCTCACTTGGTCCATCATCCCTAAGTGTATAGAGATGGTCAGCCCCCACATCTCCTCCTGCGATCCCCTTTTGATAATTGGGTTGTCCTAACCTTTCCCCCCAACCTTTTATGAAGGCTTCTAATTTAGCAGATTTACTAGCATTCCAAGGAGCTTTTTGTTCTTCACCCGAAATAGTCTTGCTGCTAGTCGAAGTTCCAAATTTCTGCCAATCAAGTTGATTGAAATCTAGCATTTCGGCTTCTGTTTTTCCAAAATTTGCACGCAAACTGTTATTCCCTGGAACTCGAATATCCTGTACTTGTAGCTTACTTGCAGCTTGCTGGTTTGCATTCAGATGATCCAGCACTCCTCTGCCTTCACCTGTTCCAGAAGACCAGCTTAGTTCTAGGATATCCCTACCCTGATAGATATTCATAGCATTTCTAGCACCACCGTGGCCTGCTACAAAGCCTTCAGCTAATAGGACTGGCTTCTCATTCAGTGAATAATAAAGTCCCGAGATAAAGTAACTACCACTAGATTGCTCAACACTGATGAGCAATTCCTCTATACCATCTTGATTCAGATCTGAATATACATAGCGCATTTTATCTGCTTGAAAAACTGCATTTTCAGCTGACCAACTATTGATAGGTCGATCAGTTGCATTCAAAGTTTTATGTTGTAGACTGACTAGTAGTATATGATAGACTACTATCCTAACTTGAAATATCAGCATTTTGATCTCTACAACCAGTTGTAAATAAACTTAAGGACAGAACAAACAAGGTTCCTAAGACTTTTTTAGTCTTCATAATAATCTCCTTTATAGTACCAGTTACTTGATACTTAAATCACTCTTACATTATATCAAATGAAAAGAGATTGACATAGAATAATAAAACAGAAACCTATAACTAAATAAAAATATGAAAATTTGAAAATTTGAAAATAAAAAAAGAGCTAAAAGCTCTTTCATTACGGAGAATAAGGGATTCGAACCCTTGCGCCGGTTACCCGACCTAACGATTTAGCAAACCGTCCTCTTCAGCCTCTTGAGTAATTCTCCTATTAATGGGCACGAGTGGACTCGAACCACCGACCTCACGCTTATCAGGCGTGCGCTCTAACCACCTGAGCTACGCGCCCAAGTTAAATACTTGGTAATTGAACAAAGTTCAAAGCGGGTGACGAGAATCGAACTCGCGACAACAGCTTGGAAGGCTGTAGTTTTACCACTAAACTACACCCGCATGAAACTAAATAAAAATATGGCGCGAGACGGAATCGAACCGCCGACACATGGAGCTTCAATCCATTGCTCTACCAACTGAGCTACCGAGCCAATATTGCGGGAGCAGGATTTGAACCTACGACCTTCGGGTTATGAGCCCGACGAGCTACCGAGCTGCTCCATCCCGCGTTAATAATAAATAAAGGAGGATGTGGGATTCGAACCCACGCACGCTTTTACACGCCTGACGGTTTTCAAGACCGTTCCCTTCAGCCGGACTTGGGTAATCCTCCATCATTCCAATGGACCTTGTAGGACTTGAACCTACGACCACTCGGTTATGAGCCGAGAGCTCTAACCAGCTGAGCTAAAGGTCCAACAAGATCATTATAGCGGCGAAGGGGATCGAACCCCCGACCTCCCGGGTATGAACCGGACGCTCTAGCCAGCTGAGCTACACCGCCATTAATCGGGAAGACAGGATTCGAACCTGCGACACCTTGGTCCCAAACCAAGTACTCTACCAAGCTGAGCTACTTCCCGAATTAAATTGATAATGCACCCTAGAGGAGTCGAACCTCTAACCGCCTGATTCGTAGTCAGGTACTCTATCCAGTTGAGCTAAGGGTGCTCATTTATGCCGAGGACCGGAATCGAACCGGTACGATCGTTACCAATCGCAGGATTTTAAGTCCTGTGCGTCTGCCAGTTCCGCCACCCCGGCCTCTATAAGCGAACGACGGGATTCGAACCCGCGACCCCCACCTTGGCAAGGTGGTGTTCTACCACTGAACTACGTTCGCATCGACTCTGGTTTATATTAAAAAAAATGCCGGCTACATGACTTGAACACGCGACCCTCTGATTACAAATCAGATGCTCTACCAACTGAGCTAAGCCGGCTGATTTCTATTATGCGGGTTAAGGGACTTGAACCCCCACGCCGTTAAGCGCCAGATCCTAAATCTGGTGCGTCTGCCAATTCCGCCAAACCCGCAAATATGACCCGTACTGGGCTCGAACCAGTGACCCATTGATTAAAAGTCAATTGCTCTACCAACTGAGCTAACGAGTCAAATAACTTTCGTTATTACGGTCCCGACGGGAATCGAACCCGCGATCTTCGCCGTGACAGGGCGACGTGATAACCGCTACACTACGGGACCTATGGGAGTTAACGGGATCGAACCGCTGACCCTCTGCTTGTAAGGCAGATGCTCTCCCAGCTGAGCTAAACTCCCAAAGGATGGAGTCTAGCTCAGCCAACAGTGAGAAACTTCGTTTCTCTCATCCGCCGATTGTAATTTCGATTTCCTCTCAATTACAACTAAGCTAAACTCCCTAGAGCTAAGCGACTTCCATATCTCACAGGGGGCAACCCCCAACTACTTCCGGCGTTCTAGGGCTTAACTTCTGTGTTCG